>JAEYNY010000153.1 GCA_023412275.1 Bacillota bacterium | reverse complement strand
AACCTGCATGAAATTGCTTTCACATGGACCTGAACCATGCGCGTCTGCCAATTCCGCCATATCCGCACGACTTAACTGCATTAGTATTTTACTATATGTTTTTTGTTTTTTCAATAGGCAATATTTGTTTTATGTGAATTATGGAGAATAACGGAGGTAATTATGAATAATAAGCTGGAACAGTTCAAGAAAGACGTTAAAAATAAAAAAGTTGCGGTTATGGGGATAGGTATAAGTAATATTCCTTTGATTAAATATCTCGTTAATTTCGGGGTAGATGTAACTGCATTTGATAAATCAACCGAAGAAAAACTTGCAGATGCTTTCACTGAATTAAAGGGATTGCCTGTTAAATATAGTATTGGGCCTGATTATCTTTCCAAATTAAAGGGATTTGATTTGATATTCCGTACACCGGGTATGAGACCTGATCTACCGGAACTTGTTCAGGCAGTAGAGAATGGTGCTGAACTTACATCAGAAATGGAAGTGTTTTTAAGATTGTGTCCTGCACAGGTCTTTGCAGTGACCGGAAGCGATGGTAAAACAACTACTACAACCCTGATTTATAAAATACTTTCAGAGGAAGGTTTTAATTGTTGGCTAGGAGGAAATATAGGGACACCACTATTAAGTAGAATAGATGATGTTGCAGAAACGGATAAGGTAGTATTGGAGCTAAGTAGTTTCCAACTAATGACCATTAAAGATTGTCCGTCAGTCGCAGTTGTTACCAATATAACTCCAAATCACCTTGATGTTCATAAGTCATTGCAAGAGTACATTGATGCAAAAAAGAACATTTTTATTAATCAGAAAGAAAATGATAAACTTATCCTTAATTATGACAACGAAATTACAAAGAGTTTTAATTATGAGGCTAGAGGAAAACATGTGTATTTTTCAAGATTGAACGACCTTAATGAAGGTGTTATATATCAGGACGGCAAGATAATAGTTAAAAAAGGAAACAGCAGCATCGATATCATAGAAGGTGACAAAATTAAAATACCAGGGGTTCATAACATAGAGAATTACATGGCTGCAACTGCAGCAACTATAGATTATGTTAAACCTGAAACCATCGCAAAGATTGCAACTACATTTAATGGTGTTGAACATAGAATAGAGCTGGTAAGAGAGCTAAATGGGGTAAAATTCTATAACAGTTCTATTGACAGCAGTCCTTCAAGAACAATAGCGGCATTAAAGACCTTTAAGAATAAAGTAATTCTTATTGCCGGAGGAAAGGATAAGGGAATACCATATGATTCAATAGGTGAAATTATTGCTGAGAAGGTAAAGTGCCTGTTACTGATAGGTGCTACTGCTTCAAGAATAGAGGAAGCATATAAGAATTATCTACAGCAAAGAGACATGGAAAATGAAATAAAAATCATTCATTGCGACAGTTATGAAGAAGTTGTTAAAAAAGCATATGAACAGGCAAAATCCGGTGACTGTATAATTTTGTCACCTGCAAGCACAAGCTTTGATATGTTTAAAAACTTTGAACACCGTGGTAATGTGTTTAAAGAATTGGTAAATGGGCTTAAATAGTTTGGAATACTAAATTAGCTGTTGCAAAATAGAAAGTTTTTCCTGTTTTAACATCGGTACTCCCGTATAAAATTATATCAATGGTTGTTTCCAAGATATTTGCAAAAGTTTCTAGCGGCTCATCATAGGATATTTTACCGTCGCTCACATTCATCGTCCGTGATTCATGGTTCGCTAAAACCTACTTCGTGATAGGTTTTCCGGTAAAATATCCATCTTCGCCGATAAACAACTGCAAATACCTTTAACCAAACTTCCATTAATACAATTTATACTCACGTACAGGTTTAAATAGGATAAAACTAATTTCGCGACAACCCCTGGTCTTTTTCATTAATAGAGACATTAATCAGGCTTCTTTTCTGTGAGGTTTTTCCAATAACGCTTAGGCATAAAATTCTTTTGCAATTTTGGATTTATTTTATTCTTTATTGCTATATGCTTATAATAATTTTTCCAGAGAGATTGAAATTTAAGTTCATCTGCATGAAGTTCTGGAATATTGGATAGATCCATATAGGAAAGAAGCATTTTTTTAGTATTGTACAAAGATGCAATTTTACGTTTTGTATCATGTATTATCCAGTTCTGGTCTGCAAAGCGGTTTTTAAAGTGGGGAGATATGAAAGAAATTATATTATGGTCCGGCTGGATTTTCGCATAATAAATGCCACCCTCCAAAAGCTCGAATCGAAGGAGACCAAGCATTCTATGACACTCCATTCCTACTTTTCTGGCAGGAATCAATACATCCAAGACGATTTTGTCTCCAAGCATACTGTCTATGCGCATACCAATTTTAAACCCTAAACGAATATATTTTAAGATCCACATTTCACGTCCTTCAATCTCAGAAAAGAAACATCTTTGAAGATTTTCAAGACTTTCCGCTGAAATCTTGTGTACTATTGCTTCTTCTACTGCCTTAGCTTTTATAATATCAGTAGTTATGGTTCTGTATTCGTCAATAAGATTTGGTGTATAGCAAAGGCTCGATTCTATATTTGAAACATCCTGTTTGTCATAATAATAATGGTGAACTGCTGTCAAAAAGCAATCCCATGTTCCATCATAAATGTATATCACTTAACAAAAGCCTCCCGTCTTGAGGTTGATTGTAATAGCTCAGCCATTGTCGATTATTTGAAGGAGAGTCTGTTAGAAGAAACTCTGAGATGTTTTCATCAGTTCCGCTATCATTAACAAGTGAGAATAATGACATCTGTCCTAAAACAGACTTTTTGCTTTTGGGCTGAAGTTTTGCACTAATCAAGGATTCTTTTACAATAGCTTCGTTTGAGCTGTAACTATCATAAGTTTTACCCTGACAGGTTAAAAAGTGACCTGCACGTTTCAAGACTACTCCAATTTTTTTTAAGTTGTCAAAAGTCAATCTGCCAACCCTTCTTGCAGTAATAATCCTTTGTGCCGATTTAACACCTATTCCAGGTACTCTTAAAAGCATTTCGTATTCTGCAGAATTTACTTCTATGGGAAACAAATGCAGATTTCTCATAGCCCAATCAGCCTTAGGATCAAGCTCAGGATTGAAATTGGGATTGGTTTTGCTTAGCAATTCATCAGCCTCAAAACCATAAAACCTCAAAAGCCAGTCAGCCTGATACAATCTGTGCTCACGTAATAGAGGAGGCTTGATAAGAGCCGGTAGCCTAGGATCTGTTACAGTTGGTACAAACGCCGAGTAATAAACCCTCTTGAGATTAAAATTGCCGTATAAGGCTTCTGAGAGCTTTAAAATACTTAAATCCTTATCGGGTGTTGCCCCCACAATAAGCTGTGTACTTTGTCCGGCGGGTACGAAAGAATCACCCTTTTTGAATAATCTCTTATTTTCCTTGGTTTCAATAATCTTATTATTTATCTGGTGCATGGGTTTTAGTAAAGCCTTTTTAGGCTTTTGTGGTGCGAGGACTTCAAGGCCTTTGTCGGATGGAAGTTCTATGTTTACGCTCATTCGGTCAACGTACATACCTGCTTCGTTTATAAGCCTTTCATCGGCCCCGGGAATTGCTTTTATATGTATATAACCAAAAAAGCCATGTTCAGTACGGAGTTTTTTTACGATTTTAAGCATTAATTCCATGGTATGGCTTGGATTTTTTAAAACAGCGGAGCTTAAGAAAAGTCCTTCTATATAGTTTCTTCTGTAAAAATTCATGGTAAGCTCAATAACTTCCTCGGCCGTAAAACTGGCACGGGGAACATCATTTGAAGATCTGTTTATACAGTAAACGCAGTCGTATATACACTCATTTGACAATAAAATTTTAAGTAAAGAAACACATCTGCCGTCATCTGCCCATGTATGGCAGATTCCACATGCATGACTGTCTCCTACACCGCCTTTGTTTTTTCTAGTACCTCCGCTAGATGAGCATGAAACGTCATATTTTGCTGCATCTGCTAATATACCCAATTTTTCATTCAAGTCCATGTTGTTTTCCCCGTAAATAATTTACTCAAAATCAAGCTGATTTATCTATTTAGAAATAGTATAACATATTTTTTAAAATAAATCAAACGTATGTTCGAAAATGTTTATGATTGATATTTGCATATTAAAGATATATAATATAAACCAACTCTGATACATTAGTAAGTTAAATTAGAACATTATTTATAAGCATATGCGGGAGGTATTAGCGTGAGAGCAGTAATAACAGTTATCGGTAAGGATAAAGTTGGAATAATTGCAGGTGTGAGCAACATATTGGCAGAGTGTAATATTAATATTCTTGATATATCCCAGACTATTCTGCAGGATGTATTTACAATGATAATGCTAGTAGATATATCCAAATGTAACATACCATTTCATGATATTTCTGATAAATTGGAATCCAAAGGTGTTGAAATGGCTCTAAAAATACAGATTCAGCATGAAGATATTTTTAATTCAATGCATAGAATATGAGGTGAACAATAATGCTAGGTCCTTTTGAAGTACTAGAAACTATAGACATGATTCAAAAAGAAAATCTTGATATAAGAACAATCACAATGGGTATTTCACTGAGGGATTGTTGTCATCCCGATATAGATATTTCATGTAAGAAGATTTATGACAAGATAACCAGATATGCTGAAAAGCTTGTTGTTACCGGAGAGAATATTGAAAGGGAATACGGTATTCCTATAATTAATAAAAGAATATCAGTAACTCCCATTGCTCTTGTAGCTGAAAGCTGTGAAAGCGACGAATATGTTAAGTTTGCTGAAGCTATGGACAAGGCAGCACAAACAGTGGGCGTAAATTTTATAGGTGGATTTTCTTCTCTTGTTCATAAGGGCTATACAGTAGGTGATAAGAGACTTATACAGTCCATTCCTGAAGCATTAAGTCGGACAAAACTTGTTTGTTCATCTGTAAATGTTGCTTCTACAAAAGCAGGTATAAATATGGATGCTGTGGCTGAAATGGGCAGGGTTATAAAAAAATGTGCTGAATTAACCGCAGATCAAGGTGCCCTTGCGTGTGCTAAGCTTGTTGTGTTTGCCAACGCTGTAGAGGACAATCCGTTTATGGCCGGTGCTTTTCATGGTATCGGAGAACCGGAATGTGTTATAAATGTTGGTGTAAGCGGACCCGGTGTTGTAAAATGTGCTTTGGAAAAGGTTAAGGGCGCGGATTTTGGAACTGTTTCTGAAACTATTAAGAAGACTGCATTCAAGATAACAAGAATGGGACAACTGGTAGCACAGGAGGCATCCAGAAGGCTAAATGTTCCTTTTGGTATTGTTGATTTATCTTTGGCGCCTACTCCAGCAATCGGCGATAGTGTTGCATATATTCTGGAAGAAATGGGTCTTGAGAAGTGTGGAACTCATGGAACTACTGCAGCTCTTGCTCTTTTAAATGATGCAGTTAAAAAGGGAGGAGTAATGGCTTCTTCCTACGTTGGAGGGCTTAGCGGTGCTTTTATTCCTGTAAGTGAAGATGCGGGAATGATTGATGCAGCACTTTCAGGAGCATTAACTCTGGAAAAACTTGAAGCAATGACTTGTGTATGTTCAGTAGGACTTGACATGATTGTTGTTCCGGGTGATACCAGTGCTGAAACTATTTCTGCAATAATTGCGGATGAAGCGGCAATTGGTGTGGTTAATACCAAAACCACTGCTGTCAGACTAATTCCTGCTCCGGGTAAAAAGGTAGGAGACAAGGTTGAGTTCGGAGGATTGTTGGGTTCAGGTCCTGTTATGAAAGTAAATCCTTTTAACAGTAATGAGTTTATTAAGAGAGGCGGAAGAATTCCGGCTCCAATGCACAGCCTGAAAAACTAAATTTAATAAGAACAGAATTCTATAAAGGGTGGCAAATTACCGTAAAACTGGTAATTTACCACCCTTATAATATATATGGATGATATAGGAATACACTTTATTAGGAGGTGTCTCATGAATACTAAGGTTAAACTTGGTTTATGCCAAATGGCTGTTACGGATAATAAAAATGATAACTTGGAAAAAGCACTGTCCATGATTGAAGAATGTTGCAAACGCGGTGCAGATATAGCCATACTCCCTGAAATGTTTAATTGTCCCTATGACACAAAGATGTTTCCTTTATATGCTGAAAATATTGAAAATAGTAAAACCTTATCAGTCATTTCGGAGTCGGCAAAGTATAATAGTATGTATGTTGTAGCGGGGACTATTCCTGAGAGTTTCAATAACTGTATATACAATTCTTCAGTTATGTTTGACAGACAAGGTAATATAATAGCAAAACATAGAAAAGTACATCTTTTTGATGTAAACATTAAAGATGGTATTTCATTCAGGGAATCTGATGTTTTGACGGCAGGAACAGAGGCTACTGTTGCCGATACGGAATTTGGGCGTGTAGGCCTTGCTGTTTGTTTTGATATGAGATTTACAGAGCTTTACTCTAAAATGACTGAGGCAGGGGCAAAAATAATTATTACACCGGCTTCATTCAATATGACAACTGGCCCTGCGCATTGGGAACTGCTTGTAAGGGCCAGAGCACTTGATAATCAGTTATTTCATGCAGCAGTTTCTTCTGCCCGTAATACTAGTGCTGATTATGTCTCTTATGGTAATTCAATGGTATGTGACCCCTGGGGAAGTGTTGTTTCAAGGGCAGACGAAAAAGAGGGAATACTGATAGCGGATATTGACCTTAATATAGTAAACAACGTACGCAGCCAAATTCCGGTTAATAGTATAATTGAGTAAAACAAAAAGGGGAATGAATTTTTTGACAACAAAATTTAAATGGGCAAAGGTCGCAGTTTGTATTCTTCCTTTTGCGTTAATAATTACAGCTTATTTCCTGAGAAATCAGCTTATATTTTTAGGGACACTTTTCCCTTCGTGTCCAAGCTATACTTATCTCAATATATATTGTCCGGGATGCGGCAATACAAGAAGTGTTCAGCATTTACTAAAAGGTGATATTCTGGGGTCTGTAAGGTTTAACCCTATACCATTGCTGGGTATTATTCTGGTTATACTAGCATATATTGAGTTGATAACTTATGTATTTGGCAGGCATAAAAAGATATTTCCAAGAAACCGTGCCCTATGGTGGACGTTGGGTGCTATTTCTTTAATATATTATGTGGTAAGAAATTTTATAAGGCCATTTTAAGTATAAGTTTAACATAAAATAATTTTTTACTTGAATTGGGTTGCTAAATAGTGCTAAAATTACAATATTAATCCCAACAGAGGTCACAATATGAAAAAAAGGTATTTAGTACTACTGGTAGTAATGGTGTTATTATTAAGTTTTAATTTTCTTGTTTCAGGTGCTACTCAGTTCAAGCTATCTATAAACGGTATTTCTACCGATATAGGAACAACAACAGTAAACAACAAGGTCTATGTAGATGCGGAAGCACTAGCAAATCAGTTAGGTTTAAATGCAAGTAAAACAAGCAAGTCTATCAATATTTCCACTAAGAATGATGATATTATTCCAAACATAATAAAGTCAATCAGTCCATCAGTAGTTGGTATAATTGGCAATATTGATTCAGGAGATTCCACTGCCGACGGAGTTGTGCTAGGGACAGGCATAATAATCAAATCTGGAGGAGATATCCTTACAAATGCGCATGTAGTGGAGGATATGAGCAGAATTGTCGTTGTTTTGACGGATGGCACAGGATACCAAGCCAGAATTAAATACATCGATAAGCCAAGCGATCTTGCTGTAATAAAGATTGACAAGATTGGACTTACAGCGGCCACACTGGGTAAAATGCAGGATATAGTAATCGGAAAGACTGCTATAGCTATTGGAACACCCATGTCCTTTCAAAACAGGAATTCGGCTTCAGTTGGTGTAATCAGCGGGCTTAACAGAAGTGCGGATGGTTTTTATCAATACAAGCTTATACAGACAGATGCCGCCATAAACCCCGGAAACAGCGGAGGGCCACTTCTTACTACAAAGGGAGAAGTAATTGGGATTAACTCAATGACAACTGTTAATGCACAAGGGTTAAGTTATGCAATACCCATAGATACTGTGCAATATGTCTTAAACCACTTTTATAAATATGGAAAAGTAAAAAGAGTTACATTAGGAGCTGATTTTGAAGAGGACTATGTGGCTCTTTACGGATTACCCAGTAGAAATGGTTTAAAAATAACAAGCATTGAAAAAAGGTCTTGTGCAGAAAAGTATGGATTAAAAAAAGATGATTTTATTTACAGTATAAACGGTGTATATGTAAATACACTTGTGGATCTTAACGAAGCATACAAATCTGTACTTCCCGGAAATAAAATCAAAGTAGGTGTGAGAAGAAACGGCAAGGCACAGAGCTTCAATGTAGTAATGGATGAATTGAAATAGCAGTTAAAACATGCCGGGTAGAGGCACTTGGAGGATTTAAAAAAATGAAAAAGCTATTTGTACTATTAAGTGTAGTTGTTTGTTTGATTTTAAGTTCGGTGAGTGTATTTGCAGCAGATGATCTTCTGGATGAAAATACTTCAACCGTAATATCAGTTTCCTTTAAAGCAGGTACAGCAAGCTATACTGTTAACGGTAAGGCAGTAAAAGCAGAAGCCAGTGCTGTTGTGAAAGGAAAAACTTTTGTTCCAGTCAAGGTTATAACAGACGCTTTGGGTGCTACATTTACCCCTGATTTAAAGAAAAAAACTGCTGTTATCAAATACAATGATGTGGAAATCAAAATTACCGATAAAAAGCAAGAGGCTATAATAGCAGGCAAGAAAACAAAAATGGATGCCGCTCCGTACATAAAAAATTCATCGTTCATGGCAACTATTACTTTTTTAGCCGATGTATTTGGGGCTGACCTTACAAACATCGGTGGAAAAGTTACTTTCACAAAAGAAATCGCAAACCCAAATAGCATAAAGGACTTTGGAACATTAATAAAAAATACAAACAAGACAAAAGTTGGAGATAGCTACTATAAATGGTCAATGAAGCTTCCACGTGAGCTTACCTTGAGTTCAAGAAGCTTTAACGGAGACTATAGTTTTTTCATTTCACAGGATGCAACCTACAGTATAAGTGTTGCAATCAGAGACAAGGATAAGGATGCAACTCTGGAGGATGAACAGCAAAATCTTCGTGAAGAAGCAGAGGATTCAACACTTATAGACTCTGGAATTTATGAGTTAAATGGAGTTGAATATGCAGAAATAGTTTATAAAGACAGTGATTTAACTTTTGAAAAGAGAGTTTATATGACTGATACAAAGAAATTCTCAATGCTGCTGCTTTTAGATAATGACAAATCCTATCTTGATAACAAATATCAGGATTTACTTGATTCATTTCAGTTTGAATTTAGTAAAGATGGAAGTACAGAGGATTTATCCGATGTATCAGCAACAGGATATAGAAAGTATCAGGACACGCAGCTAAAATGGTCAGCAAAGATTCTTCCTTACTGGAGTGAATACAAGGATAAAAATGTACATAATGAAGTTGAGTTTGATGGCCTACTCGGAGAGTATTTTTCAGTACAAATTTATTCCCTTGAAAAAGGTGAGACTTTGGATTCAATAACATCATCAGCAATCAAGGGTTATGAACGTGATTACAATCCTGAAATGTTCAAGTTTGAGAGGCAGGAGAGTGCTGTTATTGGAGGGGTAAAATGCAACAAGTTGTATTATAAATATACAAAGTTAGATAAGCCTAAATATGGTTGTGATATTTTTTTCGCGGATAAAAACTACAAATACGTATTGTGCTACGAGCTTCCAGAAGAATCATATAATGATTCCAACAAGAGAATGATGGTGGAAGGGATGGTTAATTCATTCAGATTTGAACAGCTAGATTTAAAGGCAACCGGTAAGCTTATGGATCCGTCGAAGATAACCACATCAACAAAAACCCGTACAATTGACGACGACTATTATTCTTTTAAGCTTCCTTCCGGCTGGAAAACAAGTCAAGATAATACTGATGAATTAAAAATGTATTACAGTAGCGACGGGGATTTATCTGTAAGTATTTCAACAGCTGAATTGCAAACATCTTCAACTGATTCCTTTGCAGGCATTGACCAGTACTTTAACAGTTTGCTTAATAAGAATTTAAAATTGGAAAGTAAAACAGCTATAAATGAAAAAGGCACCTTTGGTTACAAATATGTATTTATTTTTAATGAAAACGACACTCAATACCGCCAGGAAGTATATGTAGTGACTAAAGGAAACCAAATGATACAAGTTACCTTCACTGCTACTAATTTCTACTATGGCAGTACGAATAAAGAAATGGTAAGCTCCATTTGGAACAGCTTCACCCTGAAATAACAACCTGATATTGAAATAAGTTTTTAAAAAAGCATAATAGCCGTTTTTGGGGGCTATTATGCTTTTTCTTTAAGGATTATCTTTACCGTTGTTTCGCGATTCGGTTTCACTATTAGAGGGGTTTTTGGGAAGTACAGAGAGGTAATTATATTTTTTATCAGGGTCAGGCGAAAACTTGCCGGTTTTTGCTTTAAAATACTTGTCAATTATATCCTGTGCATCATACTGCTCTTTTGTTTTGACATTTTCAACCTTTTGGTTGTATATGAAATAGTAAATCTCATTTATAGTCCTGTCTAGTCCGCACAGCTTGAAAGTGTTCATTTCCTGTTTGTTGGCTCTGGTAAGTCCACCGGCCAGGTTCAGTGTGTCTGAAAGTGAAATGTTTGTAATTACATTGCTGAAGGCATAATTTATTACAGGAATCAACTTAGGCATATTTAATAGAGTTACTTTTTGCTTAATAAGTTCATTAACAAATTTTATCTGCATTTCTGTTCTTTTAAGATCTGAACCGTCGTAATACTTTCGAACGTCTTCTGGTGCTTTTCTTATATTATATGGTGTTTTCCTGAATCTCAGCAATTGCTCTGCCTTGTCTCCGTCAAGGAGCTGATATCCTTTTTTTAAGTTAATATTCAGGTCCTGAGATGGGTCAGGATATCTTAAATCAGCGGGTACGTCAAAATACACACCGTCGAGCATGTCTACGATATCCTTGATTGTGTCAATTTCCAGGTAGACATAATAATCAATTGGAATATTGGTAAGGTTGCTTATGAACTGTGTTGTATATTCAATAGCTTTATTTTTACGTTGATTTTTAGGTAAATCGGCATACTTGCTTAAACCCGTAGAGAATACGTTGTTAATTTTTAAGGTTGATTTACCGGTAGGCTTTGTGTCCCTGGGTACAGTCAGTAGACTGATTTGATTAGTTACAGGCTCGTAATTCCCAATTAAGATAGTGTCTGTATGAAAACCTGACGCTTCTTTTATAAGAACAAGAAAATTTATAGGATCTCCGCTATTTTGATATGTTTCAGTCACATCTATAGTTTTTTTAGATTCGCCGGAAGGCAAGACTGCATCATGCTTTTGTTGAGGTGGAGGCGATGTGCGAATATTAACCATTAAGACAGAACCTATTATAAATAGAGTAATTCCACTGAATAGGCATATTAAAAAGGATAACTTTGCAGATTTCATTTGTCACACTCCTACATTTTTTATTCGATAGATATAAATATATATTAGCTTAGCAAATTTTGTAAACAATTATTTCAAATTTGTAACCTTCATAAAATCTACACATCTTATTGATAGTATTTAGCTGTAGCTTAAAAATTAATACAAGGAGGTACAAATTGAAGAATTCATATAAGTTGACCTTTATAATAATCGGAGCAATAATAGTAGTATTAGCCGGAATTTTAACAATAAAATTTGCCGGAAATAATCCTAAAAATAATATTGCTGTGGCAGATATTGTAATACCTAAGAGTCAGATTACAGATAAAGTTACATTTTATCCTGTAAAAGCAGGTAAGACCAATATGGAAGTTCTTGCAGTCAAAGCAAGCGATGGTACAATAAGAACAGCCTTTAATACATGTCAGGTGTGTAATGGCTCACCAAGAGCTTATTACAAGCAGGAAGGGGACGTTATTGTCTGTCAGAACTGTGGAAACAGATTTTCTATGGATATGATAGAGCAGCAAAGAGGCGGCTGTAATCCAATTCCTATATATAGGGAAAACAAAAAAGAAGATGCAGAAAATATTACTATATCAAAAGACTTTATAGAGAATAATAAGGAGCTGTTTACTGCTAATTGGAAAACAGAGTAAAATATTTGGTAACAAATCAACTTTTGCAGCTTGTATGATTTCAGCGATTGGTATATACTTGCAAAAGTTGAATACATAAAGAATTGAAACTAAAAAATAATATCATTGTAGAATTATAAAAAGGGAGGTATTTTTATGGCTAAGGAAATAACAGATATTGTTGTTGAAGGAATGACCTGTAATCACTGTGTAAACAGCATAAAAAATGCTGTCGGCTCTTTAAATGGAGTACAAAAGGTTGACGTTGACCTCGCTACTAAAAAGGTAACAGTTGAGTTTGACCCTGAGATTGTTAAAGGAAAACAAATTAAAGATGCAATCGAAGATCAGGGTTATGATGTTACCATGGAACATAATAATTTCGTATAAGTTTTATTAACAAATCCGGAAGGAAAAATAAACCTCGTTTCACTGATTATATGTGTGGAACGGGGTATATTTATATATATAAACAATGGACGGAGGATTTTAGATTGACGGATTCTGAAAAAAAAATACTGGTTGTTGATGATGAAACAAAAATATCAGAGGTTATAAAATCATATCTTGAACATGACGGTTACACTGTGTTTACAGCATTAAACGGCAAAGAAGCTTTGGCTGGTTACAATGAGTTTAATCCCGATTTGATAATACTTGACTTAATGCTGCCTGATATTTCAGGGGAAGAAGTGTGTAAAAAAATTAGAAAAAATTCTTCCGTTCCAATAATAATGTTAACAGCTAAAGTCTCTGATGACGAAGTAATAACAGGCTTGAATATTGGTGCCGATGACTATGTTTTAAAACCCTTTAGCCCAAGACAGCTTCTTGCAAGAGTTGCTGCGGTCCTTAGACGAACTGATAAAGAGCCTGTTGAAGATACCAGAAAAATTATTTTTGATAATGGAGATCTTGCAATAGATACCTTTGTACATGAAATAAGAAAAGCAGGAAATACAATAAATCTTACTCCTAATGAATACCGGATATTGGTTACTATGGCCGGATTCCCTAAAAAAACCTTTACTAGAGAAGAGCTTATTAGTATGGCTCTTGGTGATGATTTTGAGGGTTTCGACAGAACCGTTGATACTCACATTAAAAACCTCAGGCAAAAAATAGAGGATGACCCCAAAGCCCCAAGGTATCTGGTGACTGTTCACGGAGTGGGGTACAGATTTGCGGGAGAATAGTTATTATTATGAATAAACTGAGGTGCCGTACATGAATTCCAGTTTAAGAACCAAGCTCTCAATTTCATATGTAGCAGTTGCACTTATTTGTATCATGCTCATAAGTATTTTTACAACCCTTTTTATATACAAGCATTTTGAAGAATATGTCAAACAAAATACAGAACAAAAAAATCGTGAAATCGTTACTACCCTTTCAGGCCAATACATGGGAAACGGCAGATGGAATACAAAAGTAATTGAAACCATCGGTATAAGTTCTATGGAGAATGGAATTATTCTAAAAGTCAAAGATATTAACGGCAATATTATTTGGGATGCAAAAGCTCACAATAATGGTATGTGTCAAAGAATAATTGAGCATATGTCAAGGAATGCAAGTAGGATACCTGGTAGCGGTAAGTCAGGCTATACCGAGGTTCCCTATTCTATAAACTATAACCTTAATAAGGTGGGGACTGTAGAAATAGGAACCTATGGAGATAAATATCTTAATGAACATGACATTGCATTTATAAACGATTTATACAATTTACTTTGGGCTGTGGGAATTTTTTCTCTAATTCTTTCTCTGTTGTTCGGAACAGTTATGTCGAAAAGACTGGTTTCTCCAATATCAAGAGTAATTAATACAGCAAAATCCATATCAAGAGGATTCTATTCTGACAGGGTTACGGAAAAATCAAACACTAGAGAAATAAATCAGCTTACAGTTACCATAAATGACTTGGCAGAGAACATGCAAAAACAGGAAACTCTAAGAAGAAGGCTTACAGGCGATGTCGCACATGAACTCAGGACTCCACTGGCAACTTTACAGAGTCATTTGGAAGCAATGATAGACGGAATATGGCCTGCTGATTCGGAAAGACTTAAAAGCTGTCATGAAGAGATTGTAAGGATTAGTAAAATGGTAGGCGACCTTGAAAAGCTTGCAAAATATGAAAGTGAAAATCTTGTTTTAAATATGGATACATTTGATATAACTGAGTTGGCAAAAAGGCAGATTCATAATTTTGAAAGTGAATTTTTAAGCAAAGGGTTGGAATTAAAACTCACAGGTGAAAATTCCCGGGTGTATGCAGATAAGGATAAAATAAGTCAAGTTATTGTTAATTTACTTTCGAATGCTTTAAAATACACTCCTGAAGGTGGAACGGTAGTAATGAATATAAAGGATAATGCAGCAGATACTGAAATTTCTGTGACAGATAACGGACCGGGTATACCTCAGGAAGATTTGCCTTACATTTTTGAGAGATTTTATAGGGCTGATAAGTCACGCAATAAGCTGACCGGCGGCTCTGGAATAGGACTTACAATTTGTAAATCCATTGTTTCGGCTCACGGCGGTAGTATTTACGTACAGAGTAATCCGGGTAAGGGCACTAAATTTACCTTTACCATTCCCAAAATATAAAAAATTAAGTATTTCTTAATAAAGTTTTAATTTAGAATGCTATAATTTTCTTATCTAATTTATTTTGGGAATTTATGAGGACGATTTATGAGTACAAATATTCTAGTGGTTGATGATGAAAAGGAAATAGCGGATTTGGTTGAGTTGTACCTAAGAAATGAGAATTATAACATATACAAGTTTTACTCTCCTATAGAGGCGCTTAAATCAATTGATGAAATAAAATACGATCTTGCTGTACTGGACGTTATGATGCCTGTGATGGATGGGTTTAAATTATGCCAGAAAATACGAGAGAAATACAATTTTCCGGTTATAATGCTAACAGCCAAGGTTGAAGAAATGGATAAAATCACCGGACTGACTTTGGGTGCAGATGATTATATTACAAAACCTTTTAGTCCCCTTGAAATGGTTGCAAGAGTTAAAGCCCAGCTAAGGAGATTCACAAGGTATAATGAGGGAATACAGCAATCAAATGACATACTGGAAGTCTCTAGCCTTATAATGAATAAAGCTACACATGAATGTTCTCTCAATGAACAGCCTCTTGTTCTGACACCCACTGAATTTTCTATATTGTGGATACTCTGCGAAAACAGGGGACAGGTTATCAGCTCAGAAAAGCTTTTTCAGGAGGTATGGGGAGAGAAATATTTCTCTGGTAGTAATAACACTGTAATGGTTCACATTAGGCATCTCCGTGAAAAGATGAAGGAGCCCGAAGGCAATCCTAAGTTCATTAAAACAGTATGGGGAGTTGGATATAAAATTGAAAAATGATTTTACTCAGTTAAAATTTAAGATATTGCTGCAAATCTTGCTTGGTGCGCTACTTGCGTTGATAATAGGAGGTTTTGTCCTTGTCTTTATTATAGATGATGCTTTACAGGCACCTTTTGCAGAAGGTTTTGTCCGAATAGCAGAAAGACTTTTCCATGTAAGCTATTTTTCTGCTGCAGATATTTATCGTAAGCTATTTACGGAAAATAAGACAATATTTATAATAATAGGGTTTGTTTTACTACTAATAATCTTTGTTTTCATTGCTATGTCAAGATACACTCGTTATTTTAATAAGATAAGCGAGGGAATAGATGCACTAGTGGAGGAATCTGAATCGCCGATAGTTCTACCCTCTGAGCTTTCGTTTATGGAGAACAAGCTCAATACGGTTAAAAACACACTTGAAAAACGAAAGAATGCAGCACTGGAAAGCGAGCGGAGAAAAAATGACCTTGTAGTATATCTGGCCCATGATATTAAAACTCCCCTTACTTCTGTTATAGGTTATCTCAGCCTTCTCCATGAAGCTCCCGACATGCCGTTGGAGCAAAGATTAAAATATACTGATATTACCTTAGAAAAGGCGTATCGCCTGGAACAGCTGATAAATGAATTTTTCGAGATAACACGATTTAATCTCCAGAGTATTGTTCTTGAAAAAGAGGATATAAATTTAACTCTTATGCTGGAACAGATGGCTGATGAGTTCTATCCTATTCTTGCACCTGCAAATAAAGAGGCGGTTGTTACGGCAGACGAGAATCTCCATATATTTGCCGACTCTGATAAGATGGCGCGAGTATTTAATAATATACTTAAAAATGCGGCTGCATACAGTTATGAAAACACTAAAATAGAGATTTCTGCAATTCAGTCTGATAATGTTACCATAGTCACATTCAAAAACAGAGGGAAGATGATACCTGCGGATAAGCTTGAATCCATTTTTGAAAAGTTTTACAGGCTTGATTCTGCAAGGTCGTCACATACAGGGGGAACAGGCCTTGGTCTTGCCATTGCTAAAGAAATAGTTAACCTGCATGGAGGAGATATTACCGCAACCAGCAATGAAGAATTTACACAATTTAAAGTTACAATTCCTAAAACATAATATAAAATTCTAAATAAATTCGTAAGGAATTCTTAAGAATTCAATAAGACTAAGTTAATAAAGAGCAGCCGAGAAATTATTAAAATTATATTCGTAGTAAATAGTTACTCTTAAAATGATTTTAATAATAACTCAAGGAGAAAAAAATGGATAGAAAAAACATTGCAATTATTTTCGGAGGCTGCTCGCCGGAATACCAAGTCTCACTTAATTCTGCTTCATCTGTAATAGAACATATCAACAGTGACTTGTATAATACAATTTTAATAGGGATCACTAAAGAGGGCGAATGGCTCAGATTCTTTGGAGATGTCGGCAAAATCAGGAATAATACATGGTTTGAAGAAAAAGGATGTAATCCTGTTGCTTTTGCCCAAAGTCCAAGCATACATGGTTTCTATGAATTTTCAGAGGGTTCAAGCTCCATTACTTTTGTTGATGTTGCATTTCCCGTACTTCATGGTAGAAATGGTGAAGACGGTACTGTTCAAGGGATGTTGAAACTTGCAGGAATACCTTTTGTAGGCAGTGGTATTCTAAGTTCAGCTATGTGCATGGACAAGGATATTGCTCATCGTATTGCACAGTCGGCAGGAGTGGGTGTTCCAATATCAATATCTGCAGAAAAAACTATGCCTCTTAAAGATATTTTACGTATGACTGAAACTCTTAGTTACCCTGTTTTTGTAAAACCCGCAAGAGCCGGTTCATCTTTCGGAATAACACGTGCTAATAGTAGAGATGAGCTTGAAAAGGCAATAATAAATGCTTTTGCATACGACAGTAAAATAGTTGTTGAAGAGAATATAGATGGTTTTGAGGTAGGCTGTGCCATCCTTGGAAGCGATAATCTTATAATAGGTGAAGTTGATGAGATTGAACTTCAGACCGGGTTCTTTGATTACAACGAAAAATATACATTAAAGACTTCCAAAATCCACATGCCTGCCAGAATTGATAAAGTGACCTCAGAAAGGATTAAAAATACTGCAAGGATTTTATACAATGCTCTGTGCTGCACCGGATTCGCAAGGGTGGACATGTTTCTGACTCCGAAGGGAGAAATCGTATTTAACGAAGTGAATACCATACCCGGTTTTACGGCCCATAGTCGTTATCCCAATATGCTTCGGGGAGCGGGCTTATCCTTTGCTTCAATAGTTGATAGGCTGATAAGGATGGCGATGGAAAAATGAATACAAATCTGATCTCAAATATGGTCAGGTTGAACTTGGCCAATTCATATATTCATATAGGTAATCTTGTACTTGTAAATAGAAAGAACCCGATTAATAAGCCTGAGCATTTGACAATTAAAAATTTAGAAAATGTAAGTACTGATTCTAAAAAAATATTGCTTGATAAAACAGCGGCAATAATGCTTAGGAAACTGATCCGAGCCTGTATCGGAGAAAATGAAATCGTACCGGTTAGCGGTTTCAGACCGTTAAGAGAACAGATAGCAATCTATAATAAATCATTGAATGAAAATGGTGAGGAATTTACCAGTAAATACGTGGCTTTTCCAAATCACAGTGAACACCAGACGGGACTTGCCATAGATGTTGCTAAGAACCAGCCTGACATTGATTTTATTTGTCCTTCGTTCCCATATGAAGGAGTTTGTCAGGAGTTCCGTGAAAAAGCAGCACAATATGGTTTCATTGAACGTTATCCGGAAGGAAAGGAAGCAATTACCGGAATATCTCATGAACCATGGCATTTTCGTTATGTTGGAAATCCTCATTCCCAAATTATTTCAGATAATAACTTCACTTTGGAAGAATATATAGAATATCTGAAGCAGTTTCCATACGATGGGATACATTTACAAGTCGAAAATCAAGGATGGACAGCAGCAATATTTTATGTAAACGTGAGAGAAGAGACAAATTCAGTTTACATGCCTGAAAATTTATATTATGAAGTTTCGGGAGATAACATTGGCGGTTTTATAGTTACAGTCTGGAGGCAGCGCAATGACTAACAAAAGGGAAGAATTTGCCGGTATAGATAAATTTCGCATAGTTGCTGCCATTATGATTATCGCTATTCATACATCACCATTGGTTTCAATGAGCCAAGAAGCTGACTTTGTACTGACCAGAATTATTGCAAGAGTCGCAGTACCTTTCTTTTTCATGTGTACAGGCTATTTTCTTATACCCGGATGTATTGAATCCCAAGAAAACAGAAAAAGGATATTTTTTAGATTTCTCACTAAAACCGGGCTTTTATATGGAGCTGCCATATTGATATATCTACCCGTAAATATTTATTCAGGATATTTCAAAGAGAAATCAATTATTCCGACTCTTGTAAAAGACTTTGTATTTGACGGTACCTTCTATCACCTTTGGTACATTCCTGCCAGCATTATAGGTTTTATGCTTGTATACAGCTTGTTGACAAGGCTCAATCTGAAAGCCGTAGCTGCAATAAGCTTTATTTTATACCTGATTGGTTTGTTGGGTGACAGCTACTACGGAATATCGGAAAAATTTGACTTAACAAATAGTTTTTATAGGGTTTTATTCTCATATTTTGATTATACAAGAAATGGTTTGTTTTTCGCTCCCGTATTTATTGTTTTGGGGGCCCTAATTGCAGAATCCCAAAAAGAATATTCAATAGCCAAAAATATAGTTGGATTTACTTTATCTTTTACAGCTCTTATAGTAGAAGCCTTGATATTGCACCATTTCTCTTTACAGAGGCATGATAGCATGTATATTATGCTGGTTCCGGCTTTGATTTTTCTGTTCAGGATATTGTTAAGCATAAAGGGAAAGAGTCAAAAGACGCTAAGAGATATTTCAATGCTTGTATATATACTTCATCCACTGAGTATTATTCTCGTCAGAGGCTTCGCAAAGGTTTTGAAATTAGAGACATATCTCATAGAGAATAGTTTAATACATTTTATTGTTGTAACTGTTGTAACAATTGCGGTTTCAGTTATTATGATATATCTTAAAAAGCAGTTAACGCCCTATAAAAGACAAACTCAGCCTGAAATGTGCAGAGCATGGGCAGAAATTGATCTGGATAGGCTTAAACACAATGTAAATCAACTTAAGTGTCTCTTACCTCATGAATGTCAACTTATGGCTGTTGTAAAGTCAAATGCATATGGACATGGAGATATTGAAATATCAAGATTTCTGAATAAAGCAGGTATTTCTGCTTTTGCAGTTGCAACCTTAGCTGAAGGAATAGAACTGCGTACTTATAAAATAAAAGGAGAGATACTGATACTGGGATATACTCATCCAAATGAAGCACCTTTACTTGTAAAATATAATCTTACACAGACAGTTGTGGATTACCAATATGCAGAGCAACTGGATAGGACAGGTCATAAAATAAAGGTCCATATAAAAATTGATACCGGAATGCATAGGCTAGGCGAAACCAATGATGCATTATCAAATTTAGACAGAACCTATAATTGTAAAAACCTGATAGTGGGGGGGACATATACCCATTTATCAACTGCCGATAGTATAGAGTCTTCAAATATTTTATTTACAAAACAGCAAATAAAGAAATTCTATAATACCATTAACTACTTGAAAAGCAATAACCGTAACCCCAGTAAAATACACATTCAGAGTAGTTATGGAATACTAAACTACCCGGAGCTGGATTGTGATTATGCCAGAGTAGGTATAGCACTATATGGAGTACTGAGTAAAGAAAATGATAAAACAAAGGTTCGTGCTGATCTAAAGCCTGTTCTGTCCCTTAAAGCCAGAATTGTTCTAACAAAGGAAATACAGGAGGGTGAATCTGTTGGCTATGGCAGAAATTTCATCGCCGTAAATAAAACTAAAATTGCAGTCCTTTGTATAGGTTATGCAGATGGAATACCAAGAAACCTGTCATGCGGAAAAGGTTATGTGCTTATTAAGGGTAGAAAAGCTCCTATAATAGGTAATATATGTATGGATCAGCTGACCGTAGACATTTCGGAAATACCGGATGTACAGCAAGGTGATATAGCCACACTAATCGGAGATGACGGAAATGAGGCTATAACTGCTGAACAGGTGGCTTCACTGGCGGGGACTATTACAAATGAATTGCTTAGTCGTCTGGGTAGCAGAATTGAAAGACTATATAAACAAGTTGCATTATAAAAATTTTTCAATCTCCATAAAACCTTCATATAAATTTATTATTATGTTGGAGAAATAATTAATTAAATTTTTACGGAGGAAAAACAATGGAAAACATGATGACTCATTATATGGAACTTCTGGCATCAAACCAGCCATGGAACCTTATACTTTTTATGGCAATACCGGTTATATGTGCTGAAACCATTGCTGTAACAGAGCTTGTAATACTTTTCACAAGAAATTTATCAGGCGGTATTAGAAAGCTAAATAAGTTTACAAGTATTTTTGCAGGCTTATATTTCACAGGTGTATTTTTATACCTCCTTTTCAATGCAGTAATTCCGTTAACCGTAAATGGTGAGTGGAGAGGCTTTGGAGATGTTGTTGCAGTAGGCTTTTATCTTTTAGGTATAGTTCCTCTGCTAGGAATGGCTTTGCTGGATATGAACATTATCGGCAGAAAAAGAAACGAAGTGGGAAAACTCAAGCTGCACTCAATCTTTGTTGGAATATTCCTTGTAGTAGCTCACATCGCAATGATATTTGGTATGCTTGACCCATCATTATTTATGATGAAAATGTAATAATACAGATTTACTAGATAGAGTTGTTGCTATTTGCAGCAGCTCTATTTTATGTTCATTTTGAATCTGTTCTATATTTGTCTTTACCATTATTCTGTAATATAATGAAAAATATTACACGAAATAAAAGAAAGAGTATAAATATGAACATCAAAGAATTTAAATTCTATATGTGGGCATGGCCTTTTCTGGGTGGATTTTTAGGATTATTACTTTGCATGGTTATAAATACTGATTCTGCTCCTGTCGTCATAATGTTAGGAATGATAGGTGGATACATAGCTCTTACAGCATACATTTTGGGATTAAAGTATCTTGACAGCAAGGGATATGATACTGATTCTGATAACGATCAAGATTAAAACTAATCTCTTTATAAATATCTTCTATTTTAAATATTTTAATGGTAGAATAGGAAGGTATCTTTAGTGTACATAAATCTTTGAATTAAAAAACTTAACATAACAGTTATCTGAAAGGATTGATTTAAAATTAGCAGCTTACATATGAAATCATTTATTCCAAAGCTGGCGCTTTTTTGTGCTGCATTTATATGGGGAAGTTCGTTTTTTATAATGAAGGATACCGTTGACGTATTTCCACCACATATTCTTTTAGGGTTTCGTTTTACCATAGCTTGTATTCTGCTTGGTGTTATATTTTACAAGAGGCTTAAAAATATAACTTTTGAATACCTTTGGAAAGGTGGAGTTATCGGCCTTTTTTTATTTTTGGGGTATAGTACTCAAACTATTGGTATAACAAATACTACACCCGGAAAAAATGCATTTCTGACTGCAATTTATTGTGTAATCGTACCGTTCTTATTCTGGCTTGTTGATAAGTCAAAACCGGATATATACAATTACTCAGCCGCAGTAATCTGCCTTACAGGTATCGGACTGGTTTCTCTTACAGGAAGCCTTACCATAGGAATTGGCGACGCTTTTACTTTACTTGGTGGTTTTATATATGCTGCTCATCTTGTTGCTGTTGCAAAACTTGGTAAAGGGAAGGACCCAATAGTACTTACCATAATCCAGTTTGGATTTGCTGCTATTTTTTCTTGGATAACAGGTCTTACCACAGAACATATTCCAACACAAGTAAGTATACAAAATGTTTCTGGTATTCTGTATTTGGCTGTTTTTGCTACGGCAGTAGCTCTGCTGTTTCAGAATATTGGACAAAAGTACACTCATCCTTCTGCTGCTGCAATTATACTAAGCCTTGAATCAGTATTCGGTATAATGTTTTCAGTTATCTTTTATGGTGAGCAGTTGACAGTCAGACTGGCCTGGGGCTTTATGCTTATATTTATTGCTGTTGTAATTTCTGAAACAAAACTGTCTTTTATAAGGAAGCCAAAAAAGGCTGAGAATCAATGATTTCAGCCTTTTGCAAACCTATTATACTTTACCAAGAAAATATTTATAAAAATTAAATTTTACTTTGCTTACTTTATCAGAGGTTAGCTTTAATACCGTTTCAATAAAGTTAACCATATCCTGTTTTGCTTCGTCAGGAAGAGTGTCCCTGCTGTATCTTGCCTTGACATAATAATCAGTTATTAAATTGAAATCGTATTTACTGAAACTGTATCCTTTAAAATCCATTAGTTTCTCAACTCTGAATCCAAACTGAAAAGGTGTTTCACCAGCTGAGATTGTAACATTCTGTATTTTTAACAGTTTGATAATATACTTGTAGCCGGTCAAAACTGCATCCTTTGAATTTTGCTTTCTTATTTTACCTAACAGATAATAATATCTTATTCTGTTAAATAAAACGACGAACAATAAAGACAGCAGAATTAACGAAATCAATGAAATAGCTATAATAAAAGCTACACGTGTTGTATTTTTATCTTTACTGCCCGTGGGCAAATTACCGGAAATATCTATAGAATGATTTTGACCTTCTCTTTGATACTTTTCCATCATTCTCCGATATTCATCATAATATTGACCGGTCATATTACTGGCAATAACAGGCCTTATATGGTTATCCTGATACATTGCTGCAACAAAAGGGGAGGTAGGTTCAAAGGGAATCCATCCAAATCCTTCGAAATAGGCTTCAACCCATGCGTGAGCCTGCTGGTTTGTAACCTTAAAGACACCGTTTCTATTGTCCGGAGGCAGAATATAGCCTTCAACATAACGGGCAGGTATCCCTATGCACCTTAGTAACACAGTCATTGCAGTAGCATAATATGTACAATATCCTTTCTTGCCTTCAAAAAGGAAATAGTCAACAAAGTCCTTTTTTAAAGGTGGTTTACCCGGCTTTAACGTATAAGGATAGTTTGTAGCCAGGTAAGTTTCTATAGCCTTTGCCTTGTCATAGTTATTGCCTTGATTTATAGTTATATTCTTGGCCAGATCACGAACTCTTTGGGTTACTGTACCTGGTAATGAAACGTATTTTGTATAAATGTCAAGTATTTGATCCTGAAGGTTATTGAATAAATTTACGTTAACAATCGTATTTTTGTCTTCGTTCGATAAGTTATCAATATCAATATTAAATATAAGTTTGTATTGATTTTTTTCATATTCCATTATGTTATCGCTCCAATAACCTTTATAACTTTTTCTGATACTGTTTTTGAATTTGTCACTATTCAGAAACATATAATCAAAATTGACAATATATTCAAAATTACTGCCTTGGGCTTTTTCCGCAGAAATCATTCCTGAATTATCTGTAAACAATCCAAGTTGCTTTTTAGGAGTAATCTGAAAGGTCTTTGGAGGTATGAATAGTGATTTAGTTTTCATATTTTTAAATTTTATTTCTATTTTAGAACTTTTGTACAATTCTTTTTTGGAATTTGGGTTGCTCATCATAGTTCCTACTTCAAGCTGATTCGCATCCGTATTTATATTGTTTAAAGTTTCAATGGAGCTTCCATACAGAATTACAGGAGTATAAATAGGGTCAGTGTCATACCAGCCGTGACCGTTATAATATGCCTTTGAGGATGCTTTAAGATAAAGATTGTAATACTCTGATTTTACATCCATTACATGAGTTTTATCAGGACTGATATTACCCCCCAGAATGTCATTGCTTCCAAAACCTGTAGCGTTTAAAGAAAAGAAATCGAAAGAGGAGGTGTTTTTTTGTGAAAAGCTTTCAATGGCTTTATCCAACTTGTTATCCAACCAAGGCCAGGAAATTCTTTTATTACCTATTGGAAAGTTGAAGCTGACAATCAATACAGCTATACAGACAGGGATTATGTACAGCAGATATTTTAGTCTGTTGCCCGGATCGTAAGATTTTTCCTCGGTCCTTTTTTTCAATACATAAAAAAAGTAAAATAGGAGAAAGGAAAATAAGAAAAGTACAAAAGCCGGTTTACTTACAAAAATATTGGCATATGCCTGACCAAAGAACAAGCTGAAGGTTACAAAGCTGACTAAGTATATGTTATACAGCTTTATGGCGAAGATATATAAAATTAGCGTAACAATAAAGGTTATAAAAAATACCGTTATTGCTTGATAGAGGGAGTTAGGTTCGTTAAGGTATCCCTGCATTGTATCAATCAGCCAAATTGAGTAGGAATTAAAGGTATTTGAAATATATATGTAAACAAAAGCAAACCCTGCGATTAAAAACAATAAAATACCGGATACGATACATGTAACTTTATTCTTTAGCATTAGATAAAAAACAAACGTTAGTGGGATTACGTAAAGAAATATGTTTATATCCCATCTATATGTCATAAAAAGAGAGGTGTACAGGGTCTGACAAACAGACAAAGATAAAAGCATTACTAATATTAAGTTAACAAATACACTGTATTTATTCTCACGTACCATCAGTCCGAACCTCCAAGTAAGATTTTTATATCATCGTCTGGATGTATGGAATATGCTTTAATACCGATTTCGGGGAGATTTTCCATAATATCTTCAATGATGTCGGATTTAACATTTCCGGTACTGTCCGGTGATACATATATAAGAGTGACAGTATGGTTTGCCATCTGTGATTTGTACATTTCATTATACAAATCAATATCTAATATACTTGTAAAAACAATCATATCCGATGCATTTGAACAGGATTCCGAATGGAGTCTCAGAATATCCGGCATCGGTACCTGCTGATCAAAGTTAACACATGATAATGATTTGTAAATTTGTTCAAACTCCATCATATTGGAAGCCTTAAACACCTCAAGTTTTTCATTAAAGTATACATAATTAACGGAGACTCCTTTGGACAAATAGAAATACAGTACGGCAATAGCCGCTTCAATTAGCTTATCTTCAATTATAATATTTTCTTCGTCATTATAGACATTTTTCCTGAGGTCAAGAAGTATATTAACGTTTGCATCTGTAGTACCCTCATAGTTTTTAACCATAAGTTTCTCATTTCTTGCTGTAAGCTTCCAATGAATCTTTCTGAAACTGTCTCCGGCAATGTATTCACGTATGTCCCTAATATTATTCATATTATCCTGTATACCGTTTTCAGTACTTTGCGAATCGGAACTTCCAGAGGACAGGATACTAAAATTTGAAAGATGCTCAATTTTGGGATAAACAATAATTTTTTTGGGTTCAGGTATTTTATACTTTAACTTTATCAAACCTAGGAAATCTTCAATATAGATTTCACTTAGCCCCACGTCATACTCGCCCCTGAATTTACATTCCATATCAAAGATAAACTCCTTACCGGACTTGGGGCTGATGGACAAACTTTGTGAAGAATTTTTGCCTTTAAACGAAGAATGTGAACTGAAAAAAGTTGCAAAAACATAAGGGTATACTAAAATATCCTCGTTTGAAATCTTTACAACAAGCCTTACATTCTCTCCTTTGACAATAACCCTTTTGTCTATTTCCTGTATAAATTTGATTCTTACAAATACAAATATGGTATATGCAAGAGACAATAGCAATAAGGCAACAAGGGTGTTGAAAAAGAAAAAGGATACAAAACCACCGAAATTATATAAAAATATTATTGACAACACAAATAAAAATATAAAGGTAATTCTACTTTTTCTCATAGTTATCTACCATAGGTATGTATACCTTGTCAATTATTGAAGTTAGTATGTCAGAGGAAGACATTTTTTTGAGTTTGGCTTCCTGCTTTAAAACAAGTCTGTGTGAAAGGGTAGGCAAAAGCATCTTTTTTATGTCTTCCGGAATCACGTAATCTCTGCCGTTGAAATACGCCCATGCTTGTGCTGCACGACATACTGCAATTGAACCTCTCGGACTTGCACCAAGGGCAATATACTGGTTCTTTCTTGTCATACTTACAATATCAATGACATAATTTTTCAAGGTTTTATCTATGTAAACATGTTTTACATCTTTTTGAATTTGCAGAATATCGTCACTGGACGCAACTGCTTCAAGAGTTTCCAATGGGTTATCTTCCAAAAATCTTGATAAGATATAAACTTCTTCACCTTGCTGAGGGTATCCAAGAGATATTTTTATAAAGAACCTGTCCATCTGTGCCTCAGGAAGAGGGTAGGTACCAATATATTCAATTGGATTTTGAGTTGCCAGAACCATAAATGGTTTTGGTAGCTTATATGTTGTGCCGTCAACAGTGACTTGGTTCTCTTCCATTATCTCCAGCAAGCTAGACTGAGTTTTGGGAGAGGTTCTGTTAATTTCATCGGCAAGAAGAATCTGGCACATAGCAGTTCCGGGCCTGAATTCGAAGTCTCCAGTTTTTTGATTATATATTGAAAAACCGGTTATGTCAGAGGGAAGAACATCAGGTGTAAACTGAATTCTTTTAAAAGATGCCGAAATGGATTTGGCCAGAGCTGAAACAAGGCTTGTTTTACCAACACCGGGGACATCCTCTAAAAGAACGTGTCCATTACTAATAAGTGCGATTATTGCTAATTCAATAGCATTTCTTTTTCCTACAATTACATTTTCAACATTATCGGCAATTTTTTTTAATAGATCAGAATTATTATTAATATAAACCATCTCCTTGCGATAAAATATAGAACATATTAAGTATATAAGAATAAGTAAATATAATCCATAATTTCTAGAAAATTATTTATTTATAGGAAATAGATGTTTAATTTAGATATGTACTTATTAAAAAACAGGCACAAAGATAATCGAAGTAAACCCGAAATTCTTTGTGCTTGTTTATATTTCAAAGGTTCAGAAGTTAGCTAAGGTATATATGCTTTATTACTTCTTCAATATTTATATTATTTACATTTATATCCTGAACGGGCAGTTCTTTGAAAATTTTTGATATCTCGTCCTGTAGACTGGTATTTATGGTTTCAATCTCAATATTTACAAAGTATGGTCCGCTAGAGGTTACTTTAAAACCTTCGAGAAGGGACGGATTAATCTGACGGGAAAACTTAACTTCAATAACCTTTTTATCTGAAAAATAAGTTTTCAATTTTTCAATACTATTATTGAAAACTATTGTACCATTGTTGATGATACTGACATTTTCACAAAGGTCTTCGATATCACTTAAATCGTGAGTTGTAACTATAAAGGTAGTCCCCTTTTCCTTGTTGACCATTTTAATGAAAGATCTTATAGCTTCCTTTGAAATTATGTCCAACCCTATTGTAGGCTCGTCAAGATAGACAAGAGGGGGTTCATGCAAAAGTGCACAAACGAACTCACACTTCATTCTTTCACCTAAAGACAGTTGTCTGACGGGTTTTGTAATAACATCTCCAATGCTTAGCAATTCTTTGAAATATTTAATATTATTATCAAATACTTTATCCGGAATACTATACATTTGCTTATTCAGGGCGAAAGTATCAATTGCAGGTAAATCCCACACAAGCTGTGACTTCTGGCCAAATACAACACCTATCTTTTTTACATACTGTTCTCTTTGTGCCCAGGGAGTATAACCCATGACATTAACAGTTCCTTCGGTAGGGTATAAGATACCCGAAAGGATTTTTATAGTAGTTGATTTTCCTGCACCATTTGGACCGATAAGTCCCCTGATTTCCCCCTGGCGTATCTTCAAATCCAGATTTTCTACTGCCTTTACAAGCTTGTAATCCCTGCTGAACAATGACTTGAGGGAAGACAGAAGACCTGATTTATCTCTTTTATGTACCTTGAAATCCTTTTTTAAGCCTTCAACATCTATTATATATTCACTCATGTGCTTAACCTCCTGCACTGGTATATTTTTTTAGAAAATGGTTCCAAATTTTCAGACTGACATAGAAGAACAGAGCACAGAAAACAAAAGTTATGGGGACGGTATAATCAAGCCTATTCAATAATGCGTTTGCAGGGATGTTAACCCATACTGCAAATGGTATTACTGTAATGAGGGCTGACTGCAAGGTTTTGGAAAAAATATTTACAGGGAATTCCCCAAATCTTAACAGACTATTCATTAATTCATCAAGCCTTCCAATTTGTACGAGCTTTATAGCTATGCTGCTGTACAGAACTTCATAACCCATATATAGAACCAGACCGAAAACTATTGCCAGAAGAAAAATGGCAATCTGAACAAATCCCATGTGCAGATTCATTTTAACTATGGAGTAAGCCATTATAAATGCACCAGAGAGAAGAGGACCTATATTGTTAAGACTGAAGCCGCTTGCCAGAATAATACCTATAGGAGAATAAGGTTTAAGCAACAGTCTGTCAAAATCGCCCTTTCGAATAATTCCGGTAACAAAAAAGGGCAAATTACCAAAAATCATTCCCTTTATACCTGATATAAACAACAATATACCCTGAAATAAAATTATCTGTTCAAGGTTCCAACCGGGAAAGCCCTTTGTCTGGGTAAATATTAAATATTGTAGAATCGGCCCTACACTGGAAAAAGCCAGGCCTATTACAGTACCAATAATAAAATCGAATCTATACTCCATACTGCGAGATATATCCATTTTACAATTCCAAATGAATAGTTTGAATAATTTCAGCAATTTTAGCATATTAACCTCCCGCTGCACAGAATTTCTTTATGAGGCGCTTCCATAAAATTTGAATTACCACATAAAATGCAATTATCCACAAAATCTGTATGCTTCCGATCCTGACCAGTGAACCAAGAGTGTCTCCCTCAACGCGGTTAAGAAAGAATTGAATTGGCCAATAAATTATGTATTTGAATGGTAAAAAATCAAAAATCCTATTAACCCAAACAGGCATAAACTCCAGAGGAATAACTCCTCCACCTACTATAGCCTGCAAAACCTCTCTTATAATACTTAATGACATATTGTTCTTAATAACCATTGCAGACATTCCAAGTAGAAATGAAAACAAATAGTTCAGAAGAAACGCTAGTACTGTTATTACAAGAAAGGAAAGAAAGGATTTTAACGTCAAAAATGTAGGGAACAGAATCAGACTGTAGATTATCATACCCGGAAGAAAATCAGCCAACATTGCCACAAGTCTGGAAGAAATGGCACTTGCAAGCATAAATCGGAAAACTGTAATAGGTCTCAGCAAATCTGTGGCCAGTTCTCCTGAAATAATACTTCTTGATATTTGGTTGGTAATACTGTTCCATACAAAGCTCAAAACTACATAATATGCGGTATAATACCAAACCATCTGCTCAAAGCCATAACCTTTTATGCTTGCTGTATCATTATAAGTATATATACTTTTAAATAGTGCTATATTTATGAAAAGCAATATGGGTTGCACAAGTAGAGTCATTGCAAAGGTCCATTTGTACTGGAAAGAAACCTTGAAATTTAGTTTTATTACTTCTAAAAAAACCTTCATAAAAACCCCTCGGAAATAATTGTTAATGTACTTTACCAAATTATCACATATATTACCATAATTAAAAAAATAGAACAAGTTAAAATATAGTGATATAAGGTTTCCACCTTTATGATATACATAAATTAATCATTGTAAATATTTATGTATTATGCTAAAATACATAGGTATGAAATTTCTAACCATTAACTACGTTTTTGGGTTACTCCATCCAATTACCTGGTTTATGGCGATTCAACAAAATTTTTGGAGGTATTAAAAACATGGTTAAAGATGTAAAGCAGGAAATAATTGCTAAGTATCAGTTGCACGAAGGTGATACTGGTTCACCGGAAGTTCAGGTTGCTATTCTTACAGAGAGAATCAACCACCTTAATGATCACTTAAAGGTTCATAAAAAGGACTACCATTCAGGAAGAGGACTTCTTAAAATGGTTGGTGCAAGAAGAAGCTTGTTAAATTATCTTAAAAAGAATGATATCGAAAGATACCGTGCAATTATTGAAAAACTTGGTCTAAGAAAATAATCATATAAAAGCAGGCAGGCTAACCGCCTGCCTGCTTTTATATGCATTCAGAGTACATATTTATTGTGGAAATATTTAAGCATAATTTATAGGAAATAAGTTGTGCAAAATATGAAATAATACTAATAAAGCACATATGGCTATAGACGGTAGAAGGTAGATTGTGCGTCAAAAATCATTTTGGCGTAGAATCTACATGCTACAGTCTATAGTTTTAAAATAGCATATGTAAAACTATTAAAAAACTTAGGAGGACTTATATGTTTAAAACATTTAGCATGGAACTTGCAGGCAGAACACTAACAGTTGAAACAGGGAAACTTGCTCAATTGGCCAATGGGTCAGCATTGATCAGATATGGAGATACTGTAATAATGTCTTCTGCAACCGCTTCAGCTTCACCAAGAGATGGAATTGATTTCTTCCCGCTTAGCGTTGATTATGAAGAAAGATTATATGCTGTTGGAAAGATTCCGGGCGGATTTATCAAGAGAGAAGGAAAGCCTTCTGAAAAAGCAATATTGACTTCAAGAGTTATAGACAGACCAATCAGACCTCTTTTCCCAAAGGATTTGAGAAATGATGTAGCTGTTGTAAATACAGTAATGTCGGTGGAACAGGATAATTCACCTGAAATAGCTGCAATGATAGGTGCTTCCGTTGCAATAAGTATTTCAGATATTCCCTTTAACGGACCTATCGGCGGAGTTGTTCTCGGTTTGGTAGATGGCGAAGTAATTATAAACCCAAATGAAGAACAGCGTGCAAAAAGCAAGATGTACGTTACACTTGCCGGAACAAAAGAAAAGATAACAATGATTGAAGCAGGCGCGGATATAGTTCCTGATGATGTTATGTTAGAAGCCATTAAAAAGGGTCATGAAGTAATAAAGCAGATTTGTGACTTTATTGATGGAATAGTAAAAGAGATTGGTAAACCTAAATTTACTTATGAATCAGCAGATGTTCCCGCGGACTTATTTGCAGCTGTTAAAGCATTCGCATATGATAAAATGCGTATTGCGGTTCTGGCAACGGACAAGCAGGACAGAGATGCCAAGGTTTCAGAATTAACAGAAGAAACTCAGACGGCTTTGGCTGAACAATTCCCTGAAATGGAAAGCAAGATAAACGATGCTATTTACAAGCTTGAAAAGAAAGTAGTACGTGAATATATATTAAAAGAAGGTAAGCGTGTTGACGGAAGAAATCTTGACGAGATAAGACCTCTTTCCGCAGAAGTTGGCATACTGCCAAGAACACATGGATCAGGTCTTTTCCAAAGAGGACAGACTCAGGTGTTGACAACTATAACTCTTGGTGCAATGGGTGATGTTCAGAAGATGGACGGTATTGACACTGAAGAAACCAAGAGATACATGCACCATTACAACTTCCCTGGTTACAGTGTTGGTGAAGCAAAAACTTCAAGAGGTCCGGGAAGAAGAGAAATCGGACACGGTGCTTTGGCTGAAAGATCACTTGTACCTGTAATTCCATCAGAAACTGAATTTCCATATGCATTCAGACTTGTATCCGAAGTATTGATGTCAAACGGTTCAACCTCACAAGGAAGTGTGTGCGGAAGTACACTGGCGCTCATGGACGCAGGAGTTCCTATTAAGGCACCTGTAGCCGGTATTTCAGCGGGCTTGGTTATAGATGAAGAGAACCCAGACAACTTTGTTACCTTCATGGATATCCAGGGTATAGAAGACTTCTTTGGAGACATGGACTTTAAGGTTGCAGGAACTACAGAAGGTATCACTGCTATTCAGATGGATATAAAGGTTGATGGTCTTAACTATGAGATTATACGTCAGGCTTTTGAATTAACAAAAAAAGGTCGTTTACAGATTATTAACGATGTAATTTTGAAGGCTATACCCCAACCAAGAAAAGACCTTTCAGAATATGCACCCAAAATAATAACTACCAATATAGATCCTGAAAAAATCCGTGATGTCATTGGACCAGGCGGAAAGATGATAAACAAGATAATCGCAGAAACAGGTGTAAAAATAGACATTGAAGAAGACGGTAGAGTATATATTTTAACTCCTGACAGTTCAGCAGCACAAAAGGCTCTTAGAATTATTCAGGGAATAGCAAAGGATATCGAACCGGGTGAGGTATACCTCGGTAAAGTTGTAAGAATAACAACTTTCGGTGCATTTGTTGAAATATTACCGGGTAAAGACGGTTTGGTTCACATTTCAAAGCTTGATAAAAAGAGAGTTGAAAAAGTTGAAGATGTTGTTAATATCGGTGATGAAATTCTTGTAAAAGTAACTGAGATTGACAAGCAAGGAAGAATCAATTTATCAAGAAAAGATGCTATGGCTGAGGAAAATACTACTGAAGAAAAATAAATCCTTGATTTTGTGAATTGATTTTTTTGGGCGTAGACTTCTTGAGGTTTACGCCCAATTATGTATTTAAAAATTTTATGGCTTTAAACATTATACATCGGAGGACTAGATGTTCAAAAAAGTACAATTAAGTAACGGGTTGAGACTTGTATATGAAAGAATTCCATATGTTAGGTCAGTTTCAGTAGGCATTTGGGTTGGCACTGGTTCCAGAAATGAAACTTCAGAAAATAACGGCATATCCCATTTTATTGAGCATATGCTTTTTAAAGGTACTTCTAAAAGGTCGGCAAAGGATATTGCTGAATGTATAGACGCCATCGGCGGACAAATAAATGCGTTTACCGGTAAAGAATGTACATGCTATTATACAAAAACACTGGACACCCATCTTGATATTGCAGTGGATGTATTATCTGATATGTTTTTCAACTCCTCATTTGACAGTGATGATATCAACGTAGAAAAACGTGTTGTAATAGAAGAAATAGGTATGTATGAGGATACCCCAGAGGAACTGGTACATGATATTTTTTCTGAAATGGTTTGGGATGGAAATCCATTAGGATATCCGATTCTTGGTACTGAAATGTGTATCAACAAGTTTGACAAAGATAGGATATTAAAGTACATGAATGAATTTTATACACCTTATAACACAGTAATATCTGTTGCAGGAAATTTTGACGAAATAAAGCTTATTGAACTTGTTAATAAGTACTTTCAGGATTGGAAATTCGGAAAAACCTTCAGTAATAAATTTACTTCTGCACAGTACAAGGTTAATAAAATTGTACGTGAAAAAGACACAGAACAGGTTCACTTATGTATGGGCTTTGAAGGTATTGAACACGGGAACGAAAAGCTATATTCCTTATTATCTCTAAATAACATACTGGGAGGCGGAATGAGTTCGCGCCTGTTTCAGAACATAAGAGAAAAAAGAGGACTTGTTTATTCCATTTATTCATACCCATCTACTTATCAGGGTTCAGGTCTTTTTGTAATATATGCAGGAATGAATCCCGAGTACCTCCAAACAGTAATTGATTTAACAAAAACAGAATTAGATCTCATAATAAAAGACGGCATAACAAAGGATGAACTGGCTAAGACAAAAGAACAGCTGAAGGGCAATTACATTCTGGGGTTGGAAAGTACCAGCAGCAGGATGAACAGCATAGGGAAATCTGAACTTATGCTTGGCAAAATAAACACTCCTGAAGAAATATTACAGAAAATCGACAGAGTCAATATGGACAGTGTTGATGAAATGATAAAAAGGGTGTTTGATTTTGAAAAAATGAGTATTTCAGCAGTTGGAAGTATTAATAACAAAATATAAAATTCTATAACAAAATAGACCGATGGACTTTATTAAACCATCGGTCTGTTTTGTTATGCTAAAATATCAGAATTAGTGTATTTGGTACAGGCACTCGGTATATGTTTGGTTCATAAGATATACTAGTCGTCATAATTAGTTTATTCTTCGTTTGTGTGGGGGAGGGCTTATGGTGAGTGGTAAAAGGTATAGCATAATAGGGGGAGATTTAAGAAGTGTAAAGTTGGCAGAATTAATTGCACAAGATGGTAATTCCGTTAATATATATGGTTTTACAACGGCGGGTTTTGAAATAAAACTGGAACAAAGCAAAACATTAGCCGAGGCTGTAGTAGACTCAGATGTAATAATCGGACCCATACCTTGTTCAAATGATAACGAATTTATAAATGCTCCGTTTCATAATGAGAGTATTCATATGAATGAGTTATTTAAAGCAATGAATAAAAATCAACTTTTCCTTGCGGGAAGAATAAGTGATAAAATAGCCCACTTGGCGCAAGTATGTAATGTTTACACCGTTGACTTACTAGAAAGAGAGGAAATGGCTGTATTAAACGCAATACCAACCGCTGAGGGAGCTATTCAAATTGCAATGGAAGAAATGCCAATAACTTTACATAACAGTAATTCGCTGATTTTGGGATACGGAAGAATAGGCAAAATTCTTGCAAAGATGCTGCATGGTATAGGTTCCAATGTTTATGTAGAAGCACGTAAGTATGCTGATTTGGCTTGGATAAAAAGTTTAGGATACAGTCCTGTAATGCTGAGTAATTTATCTCAGGTTGTGAAAAATGCAGATGTTATCTTCAATACTATTCCATCCATGGTGCTTAATTATGAGCTTTTAAAATTATTGAATCCCGAGTGTCTTATAATAGACCTTGCATCAAAGCCTGGGGGAGTTGATTTCAGCAGGGCTAAAGAACTTGGATTAAAAGCTATCTGGGCTCTATCACTTCCGGGAAAAGTTGCCCCTGTAACAGCAGCAGGATTTATTAAAGATACTACATATAACATTATTGAAGAGTTGGGGGTATAAACATGTTACTGGAAGGAATTAAAATCGGATATGCATTAACAGGTTCCTTTTGTACCTTTAATAAAACAGTCCCACAAATAGAAAATTTGATAAATGAGGGTGCAGAAGTTATTCCGATAATTTCGCAAGCTGTTAATGATTTTGATACTCGTTTTGGAACTGCTGAAGACTTAAAAGCCAAATTAAAACAAATTACAGGAAAAACTCCGATAAGCACAATTATAGAAGCTGAGCCAATCGGACCTAAGGCAATATTGGATATACTTGTAATAGCACCATGTACGGGAAACACAATTGCTAAAATTGCCAATGCTGTTACTGACAGTTCGGTTACAATGGCTTGCAAAGCACATCTGAGAAATGCAAGGCCCGTGGTAATTGCGGTTTCAACCAACGATGGTTTAAGTGCAAATGCAAAAAACATCGGTATACTGCTAAATACTAAAAACGTATACATGGTACCGTTCGGTCAAGATGATCCAATAAAAAAATGTACTTCACTGGTTGCTGATTTTGACAAAATTGTTCCTACTGTTGTTGAAGCTTTAAAAAACAATCAGATTCAGCCAATATTAATACATAAAAACTAAAATACATTTTTGCCAATTTTCTTCAGGATAATATAATCTGATTAAAGTTGGCAATTCTTATCTTCATCAGAATTACGTATTTTTTCTAAAAATAAATAGATAATAAGAAAGACAAAATTTATAAAAAACTGAGGTATAAACCGTGAATAATAAAAACTATCAAAATAATGAAGGTCCAGAAACACAACCTGCTGAGCAGAGTAAACAAGCCACTGAACTTCAGCAGATAAAAGAGCTGGGAACGCCTGAAATTCCTAAAGAGGAGAGTAATATTCACTGCCTTACAATTATAGGGCAGATAGAAGGACATATACTATTACCACCACATAATAAAACTACAAAATATGAGCATATAATCCCACAGCTGGTTGCTATTGAAGAAAGTAAACAGATAGAAGGACTTCTTTTGGTTCTAAATACTGTGGGGGGTGATGTGGAAGCAGGACTTGCTATATCAGAAATGGTATCAAGTTTATCAAAACCGACGGTTTCACTGGTTCTGGGAGGCGGGCATAGTATTGGTGTCCCTATGGCAGTATCTGCAAACCACTCTTTTATTGCCAGTTCTGCAACTATGACAATACATCCTATCAGAATGAATGGGTTAGTGATAGGTGTACCGCAAACATATGAATACTTTGATAAGATGCAGGAACGGGTAGTTAATTTTGTTTGTTCCCATTCAGGTATAAAAAGAGAGAAATTCCGGGAACTTATGCTTAAAACCGGTGAACTGGCAAATGATGTCGGTACAGTACTGTTTGGAGAAGAAGCAACCCAATCGGGTTTGATTGATCAGGTAGGCGGGTTATCTGACGCAATAAAAAAACTCAATGAACTTATTGAAATCAGGCGAAGTGAAAATTCTGCCCAGCAGCAGGGAGGGAAGCTTCAATGATCCTTTACACTATTTATGACCACAATGTGGTCATGGGAAGCAGCCCAACAGATAGTGCTGAAAATAGTCTTGACTATAGTGAAATGATTATTGACGGGGTACAAGTGCAAGTATCCCGTTTTGGCAATTCCGATTATCAGGTTCAAAGAATATTAAGCACTAATCCTTATGACTATTTAAACCCAAAGCTTCAACCCGGTACAATAGTACCAAAATAATTACTTAATTTTCGTAAGTATGCCTGTAGTAAAATCTATATGTAAGCCTTTTCTGTAGCCTGTTCCACTGAATTTAGCTATAAGGGTGCCATCTTCGTCCAATACATCTACATCGCATCCGCAGATTTTTTTTCCTGCGGATGTTTGTTTGGCTACAGCAGTAATTCTATTACCTTTAGGGGCTTTAAAATATGTAATATTAGAATTAATTCCAACAGTAGCAAAACCCTCTGAATTTATTACCGCAGCAAAGGCGAAATCTGCAAGGGTAAATATTACTCCACCATGCACACCATCCAATCCGTTCAAATGTTTATCAGATAAATCAAGACTTGCTTCGGCATAGCCTTTATCTACTTTTATAAGTTCAATTCCAACAAAATGAGCAAATCTATCTTTTTCGAAAAATTTGAATATGTCTTTTTCCATAATAATTGTACTCCTTACGTTAGGAAATTTATTACAATCAATTATACAACAATAACTGCAAAAGTAAATATCGCTTTTAAATCAAGATCAGTTGATACAACTAAACTACTTTGATACAATAGGGTGGAATTTATTTTTTCTATGGAGAACATATGAGAACAATCAGGCTTGCAACGGTAGATGATGTGGCAGTAATGAGCTATATCCATTCAATTACCTGGAAAACTGCATATAGGGATTTTATCGCCAAAGAATATCTTGATAATTTGACGGTTGAGGGTTGGATACCAATTTTTAAGAGAGAATTACTTGAAAATATACACGAAGCTGCCGTTTTTGAACTGGATAACAGAATCACCGGCTGTATAACCTTTGGCAAAGGGCGAGTTGGTCAAACCTGTACCATGCCAAATTCAGATGCATCTGACAGTACCCATACAAGTAACTGTTATAACTGTAATTCAGGTGAGATAATATCACTTTATGTTTTACCTGAATACTGGCATTCAAAACAAGGTTATGAGCTGACAAAGTATGCGGTGGAAAGACTTAAACAGCAAGGTTTTGATGATTGCTATTTGTGGGTTATACAGGATAATGAACGTGCAAAAGGATTCTACAGGAAATTCGGCTTCAAAAGCACCAATACGTTTTCAACTGTAAATCTCGGCGGAAGAGATATTATAGAGGAAAAATACAATTATATATTTATTTAATATTTTTATGTTATAATAACTTTTGTATAAAAATATACATGTTTTATATCAATGGAGGAATTTACTTGAGCGAGGGCAAGAGAATTACTACAAAAGTATCTGCAGAAGAAATTAATCAGCAGTACAAATATATAGAAACAATGAAGCAATATAATCAGGGTATTATATCCAGTTTAGGAAAGCCTGTAAGATATAATATAGAAACCTTTGGCTGTCAAATGAATGAAAACGATTCTGAGAGACTTTCCGGAATGCTCTCCGAAATGGGCTATTCTGAATGTTCAGAAAGAAAGGACAGCGATCTTATAATATTCAACACCTGCTGCGTTCGCGAAAATGCCGAACAAAAGGTTTATGGCCATCTAGGGGCTTTGAAGAAGCTAAAGGAGACAAACCCAAACCTTGTGATTGCTATATGTGGATGTATGATGCAGCAGAAGGAAGTTGTTGAGCATATTAAAAAGACTTATAAACATGTTGACATAATATTTGGAACTCATAATCTGTACAAATTTCCTGAATTGCTGAATACGGCGATTACAACAAAAAGTACTGTTATAGATGTATGGGATTCCACCGGATCAATAGCAGAAAACATGCCAATAGTAAGAAAAGATAATATAAAAGCATGGGTTACCGTAATGTACGGTTGCAATAATTTCTGTTCCTATTGTATTGTTCCATATGTCAGGGGCAGAGAACGAAGCAGAAGCTTGGAAGAAATAAAAAATGAGGTTGAAAAACTGGCTGTAGACGGCTGCAAGGAAATAACCCTGTTAGGCCAGAATGTAAATTCATATGGCAAGGACCTTGAAGGAGACTTAACTTTTGCAGGATTGTTAAGAGAATTGAATAAGATACAGGGTATTGAGAGAATCCGGTTTATGACATCTCATCCCAAGGACTTGTCAGATGAATTAATATATGCAATTAGGGATTGTGAGAAAGTATGTGAACATTTGCATTTGCCGGTACAGGCCGGAAGTTCAAAAGTTCTGGATGAAATGAACAGAAAGTACTCAAAGGAACAGTATCTTGAACTTATTGAAAAGGTTAAAAGCAATATTCCGGGTATTGCATTATCTACAGATATAATTGTTGGTTTCCCCGGTGAAACGGAAGAAGACTTCAATGAAACCTTGGATGTTGTTGCCAAAGCAAGATTTGATATGGCTTATACTTTTCTTTATTCCAAGAGAACAGGTACCCCTGCTGCAAAAAACCCGGAGCAGGTACCTGAAAGTGTTAAAAAGCAAAGGTTTGATAAACTTTTAGAACTTCAAAACAAAATCAGTAAAGAGATAAATGATGAGCTTCTTGGTAAGGAAATGGAAGTATTGGTAGAGGGATTAAGCAAAAGCAGTAAAACCACCTACACAGGAAGAACCAGAGAAAATAAGATAGTTAATTTCAAAGGAAATCCTGATATGGTAGGAAAGCTTGTAAAAGTTAAAATAAATGAAATACAAACTTGGTCTCTGTTAGGGACAATTGTTGAAGATCAGTTTTGATTAATCTAAATAAATAATAAATATATAAAATGGCGAGGTAATAAAAAATGGATATTATAGAGAAAGCAAGAGAATTAGGTAAATTATTGGCAAGCTCCGATGAGATGCAGAGATATAACACTACAGAAGCTGCAATGAAATCTGATGATAAATCAGCAACCCTCATGAGCGAGTACAAACAGCTTCAGATAGAAATGGTTAAGCTCACAAGAGGTGGAGCCGAAGCAAAGGAAATAGAGGAAACAAAGGAAAAATTGCTTGCAAAACAGCTTGAAATCAACGAATACTCTGTTACCTTAAACTATCTGACAGCCAAAGCAAATCTTGAAGCGCTGATGAAGAAGGTAAATGATATTTTAGTTTATTCAATAACCGGAGAATCAGAATGTTCAGATGATAAATGCAAAAGCTGCGGCGGGGGTTGCAAGGGCTAATACTTTCTATAAAAATAATTATATTAAATTTACCAATGTGCCTGATGGTTGTTTACATCAGGTACATTAATACATGGAGGATAAAAATGGGAACTGTTACGCCAATGATGCAGCAGTACCTGGATATAAAGGAACAATATAAGGACTGTATTTTATTTTTCCGATTGGGAGACTTCTATGAGATGTTTTTCTCAGATGCGGAGCTGGCGTCCAGGGAACTGGAGATTACACTGACCGGAAGGGATTGCGGACTTGAGGAACGTGCACCTATGTGCGGTGTTCCTTTTCACGCTGCCGATAATTATGTAGCCCGTTTGGTTTCAAAAGGGTACAAGGTTGCGATTTGTGAGCAGGTTGAAGATCCTGCACTTGCAAAGGGAATTGTTAAAAGGGATGTAATAAAGGTCGTTACACCTGGTACTGTTACCGATATTACTATGCTGGACGAAAGAAAAAATAATTATCTTATGTCTATCTATAAAAATGGTAATTTTTACGGCTTAGGGGCAGTTGACATAACAACGGGCGATTTCTATGCAACGAGAATAACCTGGGGAAACACAAGGGGAAAACTTTTTGATGAGATTGCAAAGTACCTTCCCTCTGAAATTATTGTAAATACTGATTTAAATGGTGATATTGAACTTACATCTGAGATAAAGCAAAGATTTAATACATACATATCAACCTTTGAAGAAACTTCCTTTGAGTATGGGAATGCAATGGATACTCTGAAAAATCAATTTGAAAACAAGGCATTGAATATTCAAGAATATGACATTGCGGTTAATGCATCCGGGGCTCTTCTTAAATATCTGGAGAGTACTCAAAAAGTAAATTTGAGTCACATTCAGAATTTTAATTCATATGCACTGGAAGAATACATGATTCTGGATGCTTCATCCCGTAGAAACCTAGAGCTTACAGAAACCATGCGTGAAAAATCGAAGAAGGGTTCTCTACTGTGGGTACTGGATAAAACTATGACCTCTATGGGAGGAAGAGTGCTTAGAAAATGGATTGAACAGCCATTAATAAATCACGGTGATATCTCTCTTCGTCTTGATGCAGTAGATGAGCTTAAAAATAAGTTTATGGCAAGAGTAGAAGCAAGAGAGCTTCTTAAAAGGGTATATGACATTGAAAGACTTATGGGAAAGGTAATACTTGGCAGTGTGAATTGCAGAGACTTGATAGCACTTAAAAATTCCATGTGTCAGATACCTTACATAAAAAATTTGCTTGATGGATTCGAAACAGAGTATATAAAAACTTGCTATCAGCAGCTTGATTCTTTAGAGGATGTTTGTAATCTTATAGATATATCAATAATTGATGACCCTCCTGTAACAATAAAAGAAGGGGGCATTATCAAAGACGGCTACAATTCTGAAGTTGACAAGCTCAGAATGGCTTCAATACAGGGGAAGGACTGGATAGCGGCTCTTGAGGCTTCAGAACGTGAAAAAACAGGTATAAAAAACCTCAAGGTAGGCTTTAACAGAGTCTTTGGCTATTATATTGAAGTAACTAAATCATATTTTTCCCTTGTACCTGAGGAATATATCAGAAAGCAGACGCTTGCCAATTGTGAAAGGTATATAACTCCAGAGCTCAAAGAAATTGAGGACAATATTCTTGGTGCTGAAGAAAAGATAGTACAGTTGGAGTATAGTCTATTTGTACAAATTAAGGACAAGATTGCAGAGCAATTATCAAGAATAAAATCAACTGCAAGAGCTCTTTCTGAAATTGACGTACTGGCTTCTCTTGCGGAAGTAGCCGACAGGGAAGGATACTGTAAACCTGAAGTGTCTGTTTCTGACAAGATTGAAATAGTAGACGGAAGACACCCTGTCGTAGAAAAAATGACTGACAAAAGCGGATTTGTTCCAAATGATACTGTCCTTGACATGGAAGAGGACAGGCTTGCTATAATAACAGGCCCTAACATGGCAGGTAAATCAACGTACATGAGGCAAACTGCGCTTATTGTTTTGATGGCTCAAATAGGGAGCTTTGTCCCGGCCGCTTCTGCAAAAATCGGTTTGGTGGACAGGATTTTTACAAGAGTAGGGGCTTCAGATGATCTGGCATCGGGACAAAGTACTTTTATGGTGGAAATGTCAGAGGTAGCAAATATATTAATTAATGCAACAAAAAGAAGTCTTCTGGTACTTGATGAAATAGGCCGAGGAACAAGCACCTTTGACGGCTTAAGTATAGCGTGGGCAGTAATTGAGTACATTGTAAGCAAAGTGCAGCTGGGCTGCAGAACACTTTTTGCAACTCATTACCATGAATTAACTGAGCTTGAAGGAAAGCTGCCCGGTATTAAGAACTACTGCATAACCGTTAAGGAAAAGGGAGACGATGTAATATTCTTAAGAAAAATAATCAGAGGCGGTGCTGACGGAAGCTATGGTATACAAGTGGCAAAGTTGGCTGGAGTACCACAGCCTGTTATTGACAGGGCAAAAGAGATACTGGCAAACTTAGATGATGCTGATATAAATAGGAATGGAAAAGTAAGAAGAGCAAAGAAACAAGTTGACGGGCAGCTGGATTTATTTGCACAAGCAGCAAAAGCATCTGCTGATGCTGAAATACTTGAGGACATAAGAAAAATTGATATATCAAGACTAACTCCCATTGACGCAATGAACATATTATATGAGCTTCAAAGGAAAATGAACAGCCGGGAATAGTTATTGATATGATATGGGGTGAATTATGGGGCGCATAATTGTACTGCATGAAAATACTTCAAATAAAATAGCGGCCGGGGAAGTTGTTGAGAAGCCGGCTTCCGTTGTAAAGGAATTAGTAGAGAATTCTATTGATGCCGGCGCAACCGGCATCTCAGTTGATATAAAGAATGGCGGTATATCCTATATAAAGATTACCGATAATGGAAGTGGCATGGATGAGGACGATGTAGAAATTGCCTTTGAACGTCATGCTACAAGTAAAATTAAAAGGGCAGAGGATCTTGATTCCGTAATAACAATGGGTTTCAGGGGGGAAGCTCTTGCGAGTATAGCCTCGGTTGCGTCTGTTGAACTTATGACAAAGACAGCTGCAAGTACATACGGAATGTACGTACACATAAGAGGTGGAGTTTTCCAGGATGTAAGGCAGACAGGATGTCCTGTCGGGACAACCTTTATCATTAAAGATTTGTTTTATAATACTCCGGCACGATACAAATTTTTGAAGAAGGATTCTAC
>JAEYNY010000177.1 GCA_023412275.1 Bacillota bacterium | reverse complement strand
AATGTCAACTTAATGACGGTGGATTTTCATTGTTTGGAGGCACTTCAAAGCAAAGTATTAATAGTGCTTCTGACCCTGATATCACTGGAATGGCATTACAGGCATTAGCCAAATATCAAGACAAACCTGAAGTCAAAAAGGTTATAGATGAAGCTGTTGAATGCTTGTCGAAAATACAAGGCAAACAGGGTGGATACTCTAGCTGGGGCGCCTTTAACTCTGAATCTTGCGTACAGGTAATCTGTGCATTGACAGAATTAGGTATTTCCCTTGATGATCCGCGGTTTGTTAAAAATGAAAATACTGTACTGGATGCATTAATGACCTTCTATTTACCTGGAAACGGATTTTTACATGTGTCCCAAGGTAGTGGCTCCAATCTGATGGCAACAGAACAAGGCTTTTATGGTATGATAGCGGCTCAACGTGCTCTCGATGGAAAGCCAACGTTATATCGTATGACAGATCCACTAATTATACCCAAAGCTGATCCTAATGCTCTAAAACCAGGAGAAGGCTTAAAAGGAAAGCATGCATCGGTAAAAACGGTACTTATTACCGATGCAGGTAAAACCTTTGACGATATTTCTGGTGCAAATGCACACGATAACATGATAGCAATTGAAGGTCTAGCTGCTAGACAGATCTTAAGCGGAAAAAGCAATAATACCTTTGATCCAAATGGCAATATGACACGTGCAGAGTTCTGTGCTGCTATAGTCAAAGCATTAGGATTAGAAGCACATGTCAATAGTAAGTTTAAAGATGTTACTGCCAATAGCTGGTATGCCTCTTATGTGGGTGCTGCATATAAATATGGTATTGTTGACGGTACTTCAGAAACAACTTTTAATCCAATGGGTACTATAACTCGTCAGGAAGCAGCAGTAATGGTTGCAAAAGCAGCCAAGTTATGTGGTTTGGAGACCAACCTGCAATCGGGAGAAATGAGAGATATGCTTGCGCAGTTTGATGATTATGTAGAGACATCAACATGGGCAAGGGATTCGCTAGCAATATGTTATAAAAGCGACATCTTAAATCAATATGATATTAGTATTAGTCCTAGAACTCCTATCAAAAGATGTGAAGCTGCACAGATGATTTATAACCTTTTAGCGATATCAAATTTACTATAATAATATGAAATGTAACAATAGCACTATAGATATTTCCAAGTGATTAAAGCAGTGTAAAATTACTGTGTGGTTTTAAAGAAATTAAAAATTTTATTTAACAAGGTGAGGATGTAGAAGATCATATAAGCCATATCTTGTCGGATAGACAAGCAGTATACCTATGTATTACTGCTTGTCTTCTTTTTTTCTCTGATGAGTTCATCTTGTAATTTATATTCTTTTCTTGCTTTTATCTTTTCTTCTGTGCCATCACAAAAACAAATATTTTTCCGCGCCATTCTTCTTTTTAAATATGCTTAATTGAGCCATTAATTAAATAGACGTTACTCATGCACCAATGGAATTTACTTTTTCGGATAATAAATCAAATATAAACGTATTAGACAGTATCCGCTAAATCTTACGAAAATGTCACATTTATGGTTTATTATGTAATGGAAAACTATTGAAGAGAGCAGTTTTAATAAGATAATATATATCATGTAATAAATGAAATTTGAGGAGGGTTGGTTTTGAGGACAATAATTGAAGCTTCAAATATTATAAAAGTATATGGTGAAACAGGTGGAACTTTTCGGGCATTAAAAGAAGTAAGTCTAGAAATAAATGAGGGAGAATTTATTGGAATCATGGGACCTTCTGGTTCAGGGAAAACAACTCTATTGAATATTATGTCTACAGTTGATAAAGCCACTTCTGGGAAGATACTAATTGATGGGATAAATATTTCAACTATTAAAGAAAATAGACTGGCCAGGTTTAGGAGAGATACGATTGGATTTGTTTTTCAGGATTTTAACTTATTAGATAATATGACTATAAGGGATAATATAGCTTTACCGCTTACCTTAAATAATATAAAAGCTAATACTATTTTGCGTGAAGTGGACGAACTTACTAATTTGCTAGGAATTGCTGAACAATTAGATAAATATCCTTATGAGTTATCGGGTGGACAAAAGCAGAGAACTGCTATTTGCAGAGCCCTGATTACATCTCCAAAGGTTGTTTTTGCAGATGAGCCGACGGGGGCACTTGACTCAAGATCATCATCAGAAGTACTGAAATGCTTCAAAAATGTTAATAGAAAATTAGGAACTACAATTGTTATAGTAACACATGATGCAATAGCAGCCAGCTATTGTGACAGAATCATGTTCCTTAAGGACGGGAAAATCACCGGGAGACTTGACAGCAATGGTGACAAAGAGGAGTTTTATAAAAATATATTAAACATGCTTGCACTAATGGGGGGGAATGCTGATGAACTCCTTTAAAATAGCATATAAGCTTCTAAAAAATAATATGAGTATATATGGCTTTTATTTAGTAGTTCTTGTTATTACGGTGGTCACCTATTACAACTTTGCAGCATTGCAATACAACGATAAGTTTGTTGAATTGGCTAAGCATATTCAAACTGCAATGATTCCAAGTTTGACTTGTGGCTTTGTATTGATATGTACAGTAGTATTTTTTATGTGGCATGCGAATGGATTCTTTTTTAAACAAAGGCAGAAAGAAATAGGGATATACATGCTCGCTGGAGTAAGCTCTTCAAAAATTGGGAGAGTATATGCAATTGAAAGTATATTACTTGGCGGATTATCCTTATTAATAGGGCTGCCAGTAGGTATACTGTTATCAAAACTTTTCTTAATGCTTCTTGGAAAGTCAATGCTAGTAGAAGGTCAATTGCCGTTTACTGTATCACTAAATGCTATAATACAACTTATGGTTGTTTTTGGAGTAATCTTCTTATTTTTAGGAATTAAGAATTATAGGACAATTAAAAAAAGCCAGTTAATAAGTATGGTTAATGCGGTAAAACAGAGGAATACATTACCTAAACTGAACTATTTCAAAGGAGTTCTGGGAATTTTGCTGATATTGACAGGATATATTAGCGGCTTAAATCTGAAACGTTGGGACTTAGATCTGTTAGGTTCTTCTATGACAGCAGTTGTAGCGGTATGCACTGGTACATATCTTATCTTTGGAAGTCTTTTGACTATTCTTTTTAGTAAGCTGTCAAAAAATAAAAAGTTTGTTTATAAGAATTCTCGGCTTGTTAGCGTAAGTAATATATTCTTTAGACTAAAGGGTAATTACAGAAGTTATGCCATGACGGCGATTCTTGTTGCATCAACGGTTACCGCATTAAGTGTAAGTATGTCATTTAAGCAGTATATGGATAATCATGTTATGATAGAAGCCCCATATAGCTTTAGTTATGAGAGTAACTACAAAGGCACTAAAGAAAAAGTCATAGGTGTTATTGAAAACTCAAGTCATAGATTAATAGGAATAAATGAAGTACAATTCTGTGTTACCGATATTGAGTATCTTAATAAGAATAAAAAGGTCCAATTTAGCAAGGCTGCTATTGTTACAAGTTATTCACAGATCAAAAAAACGTTGGAGTATTTGAAGTACGAAAATCGGGAAAGTGTTTTAAAACGTTTAAAACCAAAAGAAAATGAGGCAGTCCTCATTTCTGAAGCCAGTACAATTGCACCCCCTTTAGCTCTGAAAAATACCCAAATAAGGATAAACGGAAAAGATTACTTCATAAAGGAGGGGACACAAGTGCCTTTTACAGGTAATATGCCTGGACTTGGAAGTAAAAAAACGTATATTTTAAATGATGATGAATATATAAGGATATGTGCAAACCTATCGCCGATTACTCTTAATGGATTTAATGTAACCGAGCCCGAAAATACTGCAGAACTCATTGCAGACATTTCTAAGATATTCCCTAAAGAAGCTAAAAAAGTGAACCCATATTTAAATCAGTATATTTGGGAGTATTATGCCATGGGAATATTCTACTTTTTAGGCTTGATAATGTCTCTGGTATTTATGCTGGCGACTCTCAGTACCATTTACTTTAAATTATTGAGTGAAGCTTTTATGGATAGAGAACAGTATACAATGTTAAGGAAAATAGGAATGAGCAAAGAAGAAGTACAAAAATCAGTTTATGTTCAAATGGGTATAGCATTTTTACTTCCTGTAATTATCGGAATAATTCACAGTATAATTGCTATGAAAATGCTAGAGAAAATCTTAAATATGGTATTTATATTCCAGACCTTATGCAGTATAGGAGTTTTCGCAACTATAATGATACTGTTTTATGTAGGTATAAGTAAAAACTACACTGAAATGGTTTATGAGAAGTAGTAAGGAATAATTAGTTAAGAAAAATTGGTAAGCCAATTATACAGGGAGGAAAAAAATGAATATTTTAAACAAATATTTGTGGAAATCAATAACTGAAAAGAAGGGAAGAATGATATTGCTTCTGCTGTCAGTCAGCGCAAGTGTTGCACTTTTAGTAGGCACACTCGGAGCGGTAAAATCCATGACTGACAGTATTAGTGGAGCATACACGAATTTATATGGGGACTATAATGTTGGAATGTCTTCTACAAACAGGGAAAACCCTTTCTTCAATATCAGTGGAATAAAAGGAATTGATATTTTAAAAAGCAGCAAAATATTAAATGCAGGTGGATATTTGTCGAAGGATAATAAAAAGGAAGTCCGTATGTACGGGATGAGTCTGCAAGATTATAAAGCATTCAGTAATATGAATATAATAGATAATAATGATATAAATCAACTAAATAAAGACGAGATTATTATTTCAAAAAAAACCAGTGAAGAGCAAAATTTAGGTATCGGTGATGAAGTTGGAGTTACTGTATTAGGTAAGCCCTACACATATAAAGTAAAAGCGATTTCAGTCAATAGAGGCTTGTTTACAGAAGAGAATAAAGAATTTTTTGTCATTGTAGCAAGCTCTGAAACGTTATCAGAAATATATGGTGTTAAGGATTTGTATACCCAGTTATTTGTAAGTGTAAATGCGGAAAATTTGAATGCGTGGGTAAATGAATTTAATAAAAGTAATCAAGATATAAATATAGTTGCCAATAAATTGTATGATGAAGAAAAAACAGCGGCGAATGTAGATATGGTGAGAAACGCCATGTTTATTATATTAGGAGTTGTGCTATTATGTACAATATTCCTAATATATAACTCTTTTAATTTGATAGTTACCGAAAGAATACCTGTTATCGGGACTTTTTTAAGCCAGGGCTCAACCCGGCTGAGGGTAATTTCAATGCTAATAAAAGAAAGCTTTGTGTATGGAGTAATAGGGGGTATTATAGGCAGCCTGCTGGGAATAGCATTTATACAAATATTAGCTGATGTAGGTAATCCTCTAAAATCTATGGGAATAAGTCCAACTATTAACTATGAAATACCCCACTTCATCATAGGATTTGCTTTTTCTATAGTACTATCTGTAATATCATCAATATTGCCAGTAATAAAAATAAGAAAATTACCAGTTAAAGAAGTTATACTCAATACCATAAGTGTTCAATCAAAAAATTCTATTATCACTTTCATAATAGGGACTGTCTTAGTAAGTATTTCTGCATATTTGCACGTTTCGGCTGAGGCCAGTGATTATAGGTTTTCCATAATAGAAATATTCATTTTGATTATAGGCGTCATCATGGTTCTTCCAAAGCTGGTCCAATTTATTATGTATCCAATAGGAAAAATTTTTAGAAATGTAAACGGGATTCTAGCTTTAGCGGCCAACAATGTAAGAACGTCAAAAATACTATTGAATAATATTGGATTATTGGTAATTTCAATTATCGTTATGCTGATAATAAATACCATAGCAGTTTCTTTCGCCGATGGGGTGAAGGATGTATATGGGAAAATGGATTGTAGTGTGATTGTTACGGATAAATCCCATGTACCCGGTATGGTTTATGAGAAAATTACAAATTTAAATGACATTAATAAGATATATAAGAGCAATAAAATTAGTAATTCCTACCTGAATAATGACGAAAACAATAAAATTTCAATAGAGGCAGTTGCCCCAGAAGAGTGGAAAGATTGGAACAGCTACATCAGATTTGACAATGAAGATAAGGTTTTGAAAGAATTAGGGTCAGATGCAGAAGGTATAATATTGTGTAAAACTACGGCAAAAAAGAATAATTTAAAAGAAGGGGATACTTTACGGATTACCTATAATAACAGGGAAGTAACTCTTACAGTATTGGGATTGTTGGATTCTAGAATGTTAGGTGATTATAACCTTGTAAATATAAAATTGATGAGGGATAAATTCCATTTGATGTACCCGGATACTTATTATATAAATACAAGCCAGAATGCTGATTTGCTAAAGGAATCGCTAGAAAGAGATCTAAAAGGGATAGGAACTTACATAACAACTAAAGTGGAGATGGAGGATAGGAACAATAGAGCAATGGAGCCTACAACAAACCTCTTAAAAGTTTTTGCATATATCATTATACTTGTTGGAGGGTTTGGAGTTGCCAGCAATATAGTAATAAGCTTTATACAGAGGAAAAGGGATATAGTCATTATCAGCGTATTAGGGCTGGATAAAGGCCAGCGCAGCAGATTAGTCCTTCTGGAAGGCTTAATGCAGGCACTAATAGCATTAGGTATCGGACTAGTAGCAGTATTGGGTATAAACCTCACATTGGAAGATTATATTAAAAGCATAAATTTGAGCCTGATATTGAAATATCCTGTAGAAAGCATATTTCCTGCATTCGTAGCGGTTATAGCGCTAGTAGCAATAACTTCTATTTCTAGTGTTTTAAAGAGTAGAAAATTATCAATTATTAATGAAATAAGATTTGAATAGGGAGGATAAGTCATGGATAAAATGCATAATCAATCTAATATTATAGAGGCTAAAGGGGTATATAAATCGTTTCCTTTAGGTCTAAAAACAATAGATGTACTAAAAAATTTGAAATTTTCAGTTGATACGGGTGAATTTGTTTCGATAATGGGACCATCGGGATGTGGAAAATCAACCTTACTTTATCTGTTAGGAGGCTTGGACACTCCTACTAAAGGCGAAGTAATTTTTAACAGTACAAGCTATAATACTATGAAGGAAAAGGAAATGAGTGTAGTAAGGAGAAGGGATATAGGATTTGTATTCCAATTCTACAATTTGGTACAGAACCTTAATGTAGAAGACAATATATTGTTACCGTTACTTTTAGATGGTAGGAAACCTAAAAACTACGAAAAGGACTTAAAGAAGATACTGGATATTATAGGACTAGATAACTGGAGAAAGCATACTCCAAGAGAGCTCTCGGGAGGACAGCAGCAAAGAGTTGCAATTGCAAGGGCGCTGCTATTCGATCCAAAATTAATACTTGCTGACGAGCCCATTGGAAATCTTGATTCAAAATCTGGTGAAGAGATAATGAACTTATTTAAGACCATAAATAAGGAGTTCAAAAAAACAATAATTCAAGTAACACACTCCCATGAATCAGCTAGCTATGGAAGCAGGATAATTAACATGAGAGACGGAATAATAGAAAAGGACAGTTATCTTAAAACAAGCTGATGATTGTATTTTTAAGCACTTTGTTTTAGCATGATATTGAAACAATAAAATGATACATATAAAATAATAGATGAACTGTGGCTCACAGCATTTTCTTAATTGTTAATATAAAACTTCCAGACTAGCGGCGCAAAAGCCCTAAAAGACAATGAAAGTTTTAAACGTCAAGGCAAATCTATCAATATTTTCAATCTATGTAAAAAGTATTAAAATTTTAATATAAAAATGATATGATGTACTCATGAAAACCTACTAAATTGGGGTGAATCCTATGGTTAATATATATAAAGTGCTCATTATAGAAGATGATATCAATATGGCTGAATTAATGAAAAAACTCCTGGAAAAGTGGGGGGTTAATGCAACTATATGTGAAGATTTTGAAAATGTAATAAATACATTTAAGAAAGTAGAGCCCCATATTATACTTATGGATATCAATATTTCAACCTATGACGGTTTTTATTGGTGCAAAAAAATAAGGGAAATCTCCAGTGTGCCTGTAATTTTTGTTTCTTCAAGGGATAGCAGCATGGATATAGTAATGGCTGTTAATAACGGAGGAGATGATTATATACAAAAGCCCTTTGACAGTAGTGTTTTAATAGCCAAATTACAGGCAATAATAAGGCGGACTTATGAATATAGGGCTAATGAAGCTCAGATCATGGAATGTAGCAATGTAGTTCTTAGTATTAAGGACGCAACGGTTCACTATAAAGATAAAAGTTCAGAGCTGACAAGAAATGAATTTAAAATCCTACAAACGCTTATGGATAATAAAGGTAAGCTTGTTTCCAGAGAGAGCTTAATGAAACAACTATGGAATGATGACATATATGTAAATGAAAATACCCTTACAGTAAACATAAATAGGTTGAGAAAAAGGCTGGAAGACATAGGAGTCAATGATTTTATAAACACAAAAAAAGGAATGGGGTATATTATTATATGAGCATTGGTGACTATATAAAGACAAACAAGCTGCTGATTGGGTGTAATATAGCAATTATAATAGTTATTAATCTTATTCTTTTTAGCAGTAAAAACCTCGATAACAGCTTGACGGATACATTGTATATGGACTCCATTTTGATAATTATACTATTATCAGTCACAATTTTTGACCTGAACAAACAAAAAAGAATGTATAAAGGCTTTATAAAAAATATGGAGAATACAGAAGCCATAGCAAGTGTAGATGGCTATAAAAATAATTTTTATACAGATAGTCTATTAAAGGTTCTGAAAAAACAGAGTGACAATTTCTTTGAAAAAGAAGATAGTTACAAGAAAATGATAAATGAATTACAAGAGTACATAACACAGTGGGTACATGATTTAAAGGTTAATATAGCTATCTGTGATTTGTTACTAGAAGAAAAGGACAGTGAAAGTAGTAAGTTTCACGCCCAGATAGAACAGATGAAATTCAGTATTAATCAGGTACTTAATGTAACAAGAGCTAATCATTATAATAAGGACATAGTTGCGGAAGAAGTTGAGGTTTGCCAGCAGCTAAGGAGTGCAATAAAAGACAATACTCCTTTTTTCATAAATAAAAATATAGAAATAATTACGAACCTAAAGCCTTTTATCGTCATTAGCGATAAAAAGTGGATTCATTATATATTATCTCAAATTTTGAATAACAGTAGCAAATATACGCCTAACAATGGCCGATTGGAAGTTTTCACACAAGAGGATGAACGAGCATATTACCTACACTTAAGAGATAATGGCGTAGGTATACCGAAGGGAGATATAAATAGAATTTTCGAAAAAGGATTTACTGGTAAAAATGGCAGATTAGGAACAAAATCAACTGGAATGGGATTATATTATGCGAAAAATATAGCTAATACTTTAAATATAGATATTAATGTAATAAGTGAAGAGGGGCTCTATACGGAGTTTATTCTGATTTTTTACAAGTTGTCAGATTACTAGGGGAATGGGAGCATCCGTGTCATGTACTTAAAAATATAAGTAAAGTGCTTATTTCATTCAAAATGCATGATAAAATTAATTAATTGAATGAACACATTGATAAATAAATTTATGAGGTATAAAATATGAGAATACTTGTTATCGGTGCGGTTGCAGCCGGTACTTCAGCAGCTGCAAAGGCTCGTAGAAACGATGATAGTGCAGAAATAGTGATATATGAAAAAGATCAGGATATATCCTATTCCGGTTGTGGACTGCCGTATTATATTGGTGGTGAAATAGACAATATTGATGAGCTAATACCTAGAGATCCAGCGTATTTTAAGAAAAAATATAACATAGATATCTTTACTGGCTGTGAAGTATTAAAGATTGATACTAATTATAATGAACTAACAGTGAGGAATCTTACCACTAATGAGCAATTCCAAGATAAATATGATAAGTTGGTTATAGCTACTGGGGCGCTACCATTTGTTCCTCCAATTAAGGGTATTGAAAACAAGAATGTTTTCTTTCTCAGAAATGTTCAAGATGCAAGGAATATAAAGAGATTTATTGATAAAAATAAGCCTCAGAGTGCTGTGATTGTAGGCTCTGGTTTTATTGGATTTGAAATGCTAGAAAACCTAATGGCTACAGGTATTGACGTTTCAATAGTTGAAAAGATGAGCAAATTGACTCCAAATCTTGATGAGGATATGGCTAATTACTTAGAAAAAGCTTTATTAAAGAAAAATATCAGGATATTTAAGAATACAACTATTACCGAAATACATGATAATAAAGTTGTTTTTGAGGACGGAAAAGAACTTACCAGTGATATGGTGCTAATATCAATAGGAATAAAGCCTAATATAGCACTTGCAAAGGATGCGGGGATAGAAATTGGTGCTACTGGGGCCATAAAAGTAAATACCAAGATGCAAACCAATATTGACAATATTTATGCCTGCGGTGATTGCATCGAGACATTCTCTCTTATAACACATAAACCTATATATAGACCATTGGGATCAACAGCAAATAAAACCGGTAGAATAGCCGGTGATGTAATTTCAGGCGGGACACTAGAGTATAAAGGGAGCTTGGGCACAGGCATATTTAAAATATTTGATTTAACGGTTGCTACAACAGGCTTATCTGAAAAAGAAGCAATATCTGAAGGTTATGATATTGTTGTATGTCACAATATTAAACCCGATAAACCAGGTTATTTCAATGGAAAAGAAATGGTTATAAAGGCTATTGCAGATAAAAATACTCAGAAGATACTGGGCGTGCAAATTGTTGGTTATGAAGGTGTTGATAAGAGAATTGATGTATTTGTAACATTAATAACATATGGAGCAAAAGTAGATGAATTGTTTCATCTGGATCTTGCATATGCGCCACCATTTTCAACTACAAAGGATCCAATTCATTATACAGGAATGATTCTGGACAACGCTATTAATAAAAGCAGACCAGTAATCACAGCTAATGATGTGCTAAACATAGAAAACACACATGATAAAGTACAGATAATTGATGTCAGAGTCAGCAAGCAATATAATGAGGCTCATATGGACTCAGCAATTAATTTACCACAGGATTCACTGAGAAAAGATTTAGAAAGCCTGGATAAGGACGCTATAACCATAACATATTGTAATAAAGGTGTCACAGGTAATGCAGCTCAAAATATATTGCTCAATCATGGATTTAAAAAGGTATATAATCTATCAGGAGGACACAAGTTCTATAAGACTACACAAGATATATAAGAAAGCACAAGATATGTAAAAACATTTCTTCGGAAATTAAGGTAATCTTAAGTTAATAATTAAAATGAGATATTAAATTATATGAGAAAATAATTTATATGAGATATAACTTGTGGAAGGACCAGCAAAACTAAAAAAAACGTTACGTTTTAATTAATTTGATGATAAATCATAAAATCACCAAAATAATGTAGAACATAACGTTTTTGATTGTTCAAAGGGTATATTGGCGATTTTACGTTTTTTCCTCCTTCTAATTATACAAAATTTTTATTTTGTATAATTGGAAGTGAAAAAATGACTAATATGCTTATACCCTATACTGATTTTAGATTTGTTTATCTCTATTCAATCTCTAAATGATCAAACAGCCTCATTTGAATTATTTCCTTCGATTCCGTTTTCTCATTCCGTATAGTATTGATGAACTGACCTTTCGAATTCTTTGTCTGTTCAATGATCATGTGTTTATTAAATAGTATCTGTGCTGAACTTGGCACGTTATGGGCAACACAAAGTAATTGAGCATTGCTTTTATCGAGGAATCGCCTTACTGGTTCCCAAAGCTCAATTGAGGATGCAGATGCGAACGGATTATCTAGGAACATAAAAATGGGTGCTTTCATCTTGTCATTTATCACCGTCACATTATTAAAATACTTAACCATTGTAATAGCAAACATAACATATGTTACATAGCTTTGACCAGATGACGCTGAAAGCCTTCCCCAACTATAGTATTTAGGTTTTTCTTGTTCAATCTTTAGTATCTGGATATTTAACTTATCGAAATCAATTCCGTACTGAATGATATTATTAATGCTAAGCCGGTTTTTGATTTCCTTCTTAGTCATCCCATCATTTTGGACTAAATACGCCAGTTCATAGACATATGCCTTGAGTCTGCTTAGAGCAATATCATTTTCAATCCTACAGTTGTTCTCATCACTTAAGTTGATTTTAAAAGATTCTTTTGTATAATCACCATACTTAAACTTTGAATACTCCGGTATTTTTGCAATCTCATCCAATATCGTTTTAAGCATTCTAAATACTTGTTCAGCAATCTCTTCATCAAGACGTCCGATGTTTTCAATCGATGTTTCTAGATTTTTAATAGTCGTATTGATGCTATCAGAAGTCTGTAATAGAAGTTTTACAAGCAATATCGTTTCTTCAAACGTCCGCTTATTGGTAAGGTATTCTTTGAGCTTAAGCTTAAGCTGCTCGTTGATAATAAGCTTATGTAGCATTGCGTCTAGCTTTTTTATCTCTGTATTTATTCGACTAATTGCCTTATCATATTCTGCTTTCACTTTTGCGTAGCTTTTTTGCATTTCACTATAAGAAAGCATGATATCTGATTTTACAGCGGTTTGCCAATTCAGTTCATTCGTTTCACAAAATACCTTGAACTGACCCAACTCATTCGTATATAGATTACGTTCCGCAGTAATGCTGTTCATTGCTTTTCTGATTGTTTCAATTTTATCATTAACCTTCAATAGCTCTGTATGACTTTCTCTCTCCAAGCTAGATAATTGCTGCGCATCAAGAGTCTTAAATTTATCAAAGTACACTGTAATCTTATTTTCAAGTTTTGCGTATTCCTTTTTGCAGGAGATTAGTTCAGCTGTGACATTGTTTTTTTCTTCTTCAAATCCAGATTTCTTTTTATTTAAGTCTTCAATTTTGAGATCAATAACCCTAAACTCTTCTGGAGCTACCTTTTGTACATAATTAAGTGCATAGACTTTCGAAAAATCAATCTGCCCGAACCTATAGTCTTCTCGGATGTCTTGCATCAATTTAATAAGTTTGGATTGCCTATCAACTAGCTCATCATAATTCTGTGCCTTTTCATCGAATGAATGCCTTGCTGCTAAAAATTTGCTGTAGAGATTGGCTATATCCGCTTCCACTAATATGCCAAAGCTCTCATCCTTATAGCCTTTCGCTCCCTCTACATAGCCACGATATACGCGTATATTCTCTTTAAATCTCTCAATAGCCTTTTCGAGATGCTCCTTCTCCTTCTGGGCAAGGCTAAGCTCAACATTGTTGTTATCAATGTCATATTCTAAACTTGACTTTGCATCAACTAAAGCATTAATTCGAGCAGCAATTTCACTAATTTCACTTGTCAATTTCATTTTGGAAATGAGTCGTTTCTGCTTTTCATTTACAGCTGTATTTTCTTTTTCAAGTTTTAGAATCCTATCCTTTAGTTCCTCAGCTTTAAGCTCTAATGTTCTAATGTACTGCTCCTGCTGCAGCTTTGTCGCAGTTAAAGTAGAAATTTCTTTCCCCAATTTACTTATGGATTTTACATATTTTTCGACTGTTTCTAAGGGGTACTTATAAATATGGGCGCTCAACAAAGTTATCTGTGCTTCTATAATTTCCTTTTCTGAAGTCAGAGAAGTTTGCTTTTCTGATAATTTATTAATTTCCTTACATCTCAATTCAATTGCCACTGCTGGATTGAGTAGATTTCTATAATACTCTCCATCACGGGTAAGCAAAAAAAGCGAAGTAAATTGAAATTCTTCCTCAAATTTCTTTATAGCGGACCATGGCATCAGCACCATATTTTCTTGAGCTACCATTATACTTACGGTTTTCTTACCTTCTGAAACACGCTTATAGTCTTCATCTGCAACTATCAAGACCTCAGCAAAACCCGGAAATCTATCAAGTATCTTTCTGGATTTCTCTCCATCCAGTTCTTTTAGAATATCCGATCCGAATTTGGCATATTTCCAGTCTCCTTTAATAGCATTTAAAGCATCATACTTTGATCTCGGTCTTAGAAATCCATAGTCTTCGAGTATTTTAATCTCGTCATTTAACTGATCTATAGACTTATTAATTTCAACCGATCTTGAGGCATGATTTTCAACCTGTTTTTTAAACTGGCTACAAATTTGTTCGATATCACTCTCCCCCGCCGATGTCTTCGTCCTAATTTCTTTGAGAGAGTTTCTGTATTCTTCCATCCATTCATTTTTCTCTAAGAGCTGTCTCTTACGTTCACCTATGATTGTCTCAGTATTGTTTAAAGCACCGTTGGCTTTTATTTGAGCTTCTTTATTCTGATTTATTGCTTCAGATGTGCCTTTCATTTCAGATTCAACACTTATTTTAAGCGTTTCCAAGTATTTATGCTCTTCTTCATCTAACAGTGAATTACTGTAATTAGGGTATTCTTTGAGTTCTTTGTCAATATCCGATAAAGAACTTTCTAAGCTGTACTTTTGGTCATTTGCACTTGTGATATTCAACGAACATTGCTTTAGCTGTTCTCCCAATATACCTTCGGTTTTCTTTAGATTATTTAATTTCTCATTTTCTTGTGATAGACCCGTTTTGTTCGACTCCAGCTGAGTTTGCAAATTGTCGATTTCTTTTTCAGCAATCATACATATTGTATTGGCATACTCTGCTGTGATCTTTTTCTCGTCATAGTGTGCGCTCGTTAATTTCTCCAATCTTTCGTCGATTCCATTTTTCTCAGACTCATGCTGCTTGTAATCAATAACCAAATTAACAGTCTCAAGTTTTGTCTTTTCTTGCTGCATATCTTCTATTTCAGTATTTTGTTGATTCACGATCTCTGTTTTACTAGCAAGTGCCTTGTTTAGTTTTTCAAGTTCAATCTGAAGCTTGCGTATTTCTATATTTTCAATGTCCTTCTCTAAGTTACTTTTCTGCCCATTAAGTCCAACCTGTTCATCTTCTAATCCTCTAAAACGCTCTTCCATTTGCCTAAGAGCAAAAACATATGCAGCAACTTGCTTAGGGTATTCTTTTAAATGAGTATCATACTCTTCAAGAGCACTCACTCTCCCATTTACAAATTCAATAAAGGCGGTAATTTCCTCTCTTAACCGCTCGTATTCTCCCTTGTCAGCTTGAAATTTATTAAGTTCATTCAAACTTTGTGATTTTTCAAAAAGAGATTCGGCGAGTTGAGATGAGCGATCCACTTTTTCTAGATTCATTACAAAAGCTCTAGCATCAAGAGCTTTCTCGGTATTTGGAACAATAAAATTCATAAGTAAGTCCTTGGGACGCTTGCATTTTTCCTCAAAGAACTGCTTGATGTAGTTTTCGTCTTTGTTAATTTCTCTCAAGAATTCAAATACTTCTGAATTGATTCCAAACTTCTTTAATTCCTGATAGTACCGACTCTTTTCATTTTCAAATGTTTGTATTACAAAATAGCGACCGTGCTTATCGCTTCTAATTTTTGCCTGTAAATAGTCCTTTATATTTTTATAGTTTGCAGGCGTTATCCTGTCACCATCCTCTTTGCACAATGGTAATGTTTCAATTGACAACGAATCTGCCGCTAAATTATTGCCGGCAATGATGTAATTCATATATTTGAGTCCCAAGTCGGAATTATCTACTGCATCTGAGGCTTCTTCACTATTCCTTGGCTCAGCCATTGCAGCAAAACCAAGGTAAATATCATTGAACCTGTGTCCTTCAATACTAAAATGAGACACTGAATGTACTGTTGATCCCAGTGTTACTCCCGAAAACAAATCAAGAACTTGGTTTTTATCAGAAAAAAACGAATTTGGTAAAATAGTTTGAAACAGCATCTGAACTGCAAGAGTTTTGCCTCCACCATTTTTCATATCAAGCAATGCATTTTTGCCATCAATAAAGAAATACTCGTTTGGATACACAATCGAGTTATGATTAGCATGAACATTTACCAACCTAAAACCCTCTAATTTCGCCATATTTATCCCTTCTTTCTATACAGACGTATTCAGTAAGATTTATTCAGTAATCAGGTTATCAAGGTAATTATATATTTCAGTTTGAATTTCATCTGCATTGTAAGCGTTTATAATTGTAGCCTTGAAGCGTTCTGTAATGTAAATGACTTTATCGCCATTCAAGTCGACCAACTTAATCAGTTCTTGATTTTCCATAAAGCGAAGCGTTGTGTTGAGCAGTTGGATTTTTGATGATTTACCATATTCCTTCCTGCTATCCCCTTCGCCTTTATCAAGCCTTACTCTGGGTAGATCAGACCATTTCTTTACGACAATTTCAAAATTATATGATTTCTCGTATGAAATTTCATCGAGATTAGCTTGTTCTCTTAGGATTTCTATCTTTTTATCAACAATATCCATTAGATCGTTACTCTTCATGAACGGTTTCATTGGTGAGGGGCTTGCTTCTGGGAAAAACTCAGTAATAACATTTGCAATGATAAATAGAGCTGTATACAAATCTTCGTTATTAAAGGAATATCCGAATTCTTTCCTCATCTCTTCATTCGTATAGCCAAAAGTTTTCACTCCAGGTATAGGTGAAACGTAGAAGGTTCCTGATTTTTCATTTAAAAATAGGCCCAGAGTTAGGCATAGATTTTCCAAGTCGTTTAGAGTATCACCATCGCTAATAATGCTTTCATGGATTATGGGAAATTCATCTCTTGAAAGACTTCCTTTTTCAATAAGTACTTTAAGAGCATTCCCTACGGCATCAATATTCTTGGCCATTTTTCAAGCTTCCTTTCTCAATCAGGCTAATTTTCAAATTTCCAATCGTTCTATTGTCTTCTCCGTTGATTTGTATCTTTTGATCCGGTTCAGTAGCAATGTGAATCTCAGCATTATAAGCCATTTTCATTTTCTCAAACCAGAAGTATGTTAATAGTTCTTGTACTTGGAATACATCAATAGGTTTATCTATTATCAAGTTTCTTTCATTCAGTTGTATCACCTGCACATTTTCAGATCCATAATCATTCTCTCTTTGTGCATCCGGCAAATAACTTAAGCTTAATAAAAAGCTTAAAAAGTCAATTGACTCTATTGCTACTGTTCCCTTTCTTTGCTCAACATAGCTTATAAAATCTGAAATATGATCTATAGTAGTATTTATCTTTATCAGGTATTGGACCAACATTTCAAACAGTTTAAAATAATTGTTCTTCATTCGGCCATCATATATTTTTTCAAAGTCTTCATGCTTTTGCGGTTTTACGTTAATTTCTTCAGCTGCTACGTTCTCCATTTGCCTTGTAACCTTTTGCCCCGATAACGCGACAGTAACACCAAATCGCTTATTGCGTTTCGGCAATAGTAATGGTTGAACTGAATTTATAAATTTATCGATTGGGGTATCGAATTTTGTTAATTCATCAAAGTGCTCCTGCAAATTGAACAGGCTAAGAAAGATATTAATCATCGATGATTTATCAATTTCAAGCATTTCAACTGGCATTTTTGAAATTTCATTTGTATAAACAGCTTGAAGGTTCGAACTCTTGCTGAGTTCCATTTCAATAGCTCTTAACACCTCGATGTCTTCGGGTGTGAGAGTAATGTTATTCTTTTCTAAGTATTCGCTCTCCTTGTAAAGCTGTAGACGCTCCTTGGCATCTTCATAGTGACTTGTTTCTTCGCTACGAAGATCAAAGAAATCGCCCCAATATTTTTTGTAAAGTCTACTCGCTTCATCACGGCCAAATCTGTTCATCGACAAGATTTCTGTCTTAATGTCCAGTTGTCTCAAGGTTTCTAGATTAATGCTCTTAATGGTATTTAGCGCGGCTTTATACTTTTTCTTTTCTAACTGTAGTTTGAAAAGGTATAACGCCACGGTTAGCTTAGCTTCCTGGGGAATCTCCTTTGATGAAATAAGAAACTCCAAACCTTTATCGGTTATCTTAAAGCCTTCATCTTTTAGGCTGTAATCCACATATGCAACCTTAACCGATTTTACAGTGCGAATTTCGTGATCATAATATTCAAATTTGATTGGATCTCCATTCGGTTTAGCTCCTTGGAGCTTGGAAATTAGGTTTTCGGCAATCTCATCCAAGTTGTACTCATCGACATACTCAATACCACTTAAGTACTCATTTATAAAAGTTTTGATTTCATAGACTTTCATCGCATATGCATTCAGTCGCCCTTCTTCAACCATGTAAACGAGAAGTGATATAACTAAATTGCCAATATCGAAAGCATAGGGAGCTCCCGATACAATATAATAATACAGCGAATATATCCCTATTATTTCCTGACGGTTACTGGCATCAGCATAGTCTATATTGTAGTTCATCCATTGTCACCTTCATATCATCATAGTTTAATGCTTCCTGCGGAATGCATCTGGCAGATTCCAATATTGACATTATTGTAGTTCTATCTTCGTCAAATAGATTTGTCAGTATGTCTTCGGCTTTTGAGTTATCAATCGTTCGTTTTTTGTTAAGAGCTCGTCCTTCGTAGCTAAGTAAACTATGGTAAAGAGCCCTTGAGAGCTTGATGTTATGCTGCGGATACTTTTTTATAAGCGACCTTGCAATATCAAAACCTTCTTGATCAATGTCTCCATAGTATAAAAACAAATCGTTGTTCCCAAGACCATAAACATGCAAGAAATTAAAGATCTTAATAACCGCTCTTCCTTCTCCAAAGAGAACACCCTTGATGTTGGACTCTCTGCCAGCTAATAGTCTTAGTAGTGAAAAGCACGTATCTTTATTCTCGACAACTAGAACAGTATCACCATCGGCACATGTGGGATAATAGAAAGGCGATATTGTATCCACATACGGAATGTCGCTGATCTCTAATCCCAGATTGTTAAGAATACGTTTCCCATTCACTGAAGCTTTTTCGGGTTGCGATAATGCTTTTTCGTCTTTATAAATCACATATGATATTTCATTGAGCGTCAATTCTCCGGAATTTATATGTAGAAGTTCTTTTAGTCTCTCAATGTGGGGTCTATCAATATGATACTGCTCTAAATTCTTCAGATAGTATGAAGCGTCCATCCCTAAATCATGGCAAAACAAATCAAGATCTACACCTTCAGATTGACCTTCCAAATTCCATTTATTAATAGTGATTCTTCTCTGAATAGAACCCAAAATGGCCTCACCTTTTGGGCTTCTCTTTATTTGAATAATTCTTTTGTCATCCAAATCTTGAAGCTGCTGAACATATTCATTTATTTCTTCACGGGACCATTGCTCTACCGGTTTGTTGCGATATTCAAAAGCTAGATTATATATATCTATTGTTTTTTTACTATAGTTTTTTAGAATATTTATCATCAAGCTTGCCTCCACTGATTTATACTCCAGCGTTTCAAAATTTCTAGCCGGTATTGATCAAGAATTCCACTCAAATGTAGTTTATACTGTTCAATCACTGGCTCCGGAGATAGTATTTTCACCTTACTTCCAAACTGTGATATCCAAGCAAAGAAAGTAGAACTTACAGCCACCTTAATCCAGATATCATCCTTTTTTCCAATCACAACGTCTTTTCCAAAGCGATCAATAACTGCATTTACAAGTGAATTATCAAATTGCAGCTGTACCAGAACTTCCTCACCGCCGAACATGTTAAATACCTTTTTTGTATACTCAGCAATATCGAAATGCTCCCTATCCGGCAGCGGATCACGTTCCTCATCAATCAGATCGATATCTGTCATTCGATCTACCCGGTAATGTGTAAATCCATTATATTTAGTCGAAAAAGTAATCAGATAGTAGTTCTCATCATCCCATGACAAGCCATACGGAATCACCGAGTATTTATCGCCATTCTTTCTGAATGCTTTTTCTTTCTTAATATCGTAGTCAAAATATTTAAATGACACCTTTTTATTTTCAGCAATTGCTGCATGAAGCCTGTCCACATTATAGTAAATGCTTCCATTGATGGTCTTAACTCTATTCGATACATAAACCTGTCTCTGCAACGATTGAGCCTGTCTATAGCTCGCTAAACTCTCTATCTTCTTGATAAGCTCATTGCTTTTTTTATGTGTAACAAACTTTGAACATTGGACAGCATCAACTAATAGCTTGAGCTCCGGGAGCTCAAATAATCTGCTAGCAACAAAATAGTCAGTGGTCTTTGACTTACGTGTCGCAATATCCAATCCATAATGTCTTAGTGCTTCCAAGTCATCATAGATAGATTTGGCTCAGCAGTTATTCCATAACGGTCAAGCTCTGCGATCATGTATTAATCGTCATGGTATTTTCTTCGTCTGTCTTTTCATTCAATGTTTTAAGCAAGTACAGCAGCTTCAATTTTTGATTTGAACTCTTAGCCATAGCATTCACCTCATAATATCAATTCCAAATAATTACACCTCCTATGATAACATATTATCACAAGAGGTGTCCATTAAAACGGATAGTTATTGGTATCTTAATCGGTGTTTTCATTAGTAAGTATCGGTATATACCACTTTTCTGATATCTTAGCATTTTGGCTATCTGTAGGTGGATTCGCTCTTTCGAATTTAGCAAGCGTCGGTAAGTTAATTGCAGTACCAAATATTAACGCATTCCCTGTTTGCAAATAAGTGAGACGGTTGATGATTCCCTCACTTATGTATGGAACCATTCTTGAAATATAGCTAAGATCATCAGGGTTTTGAACTCGGTGAATAATAAAATTACTGCACTGTGAAACAACCGGCTTTGATAACTCACTTGGACGTTGTGATGATATCCCAAGAAGTAGACCATATTTTCTTCCTTCTTTAGCAACTCTTTCGAAAATATTATAGTTCAAGGCACCAGAGTGACTTTCGCTCCGTACGAACCTATGGGCTTCTTCAATGATCAAATTCACTGGCATATCGGCCTTATTATTCATTTTCTTCAGATAGTCAAAAAAGAGTTTAGTAATTACTTTAACTACAACTTCGCTTGAAGAGTCATCCAAGCTACTAATATCAATATTCACAACCTGATTAGTCCCCAGAATACTTTCAACATAATCGTCAATCTTCGAAAAACTAGTTTTAGTCAATATCCTTCCTTGATCACTATCAATTAACGCCTGTAACCTTGTCGAAAGGGTTGCTGTGTATTCTTGGATCCGTTGAGAACTTATGCTCCCTTCGTAAAGAATCGCAAAATCAACAGCGTTTTTGAATTGAACGATATCATATACCACATTGTTCGAGCGAGTGATACGGTCATTAACATCATCTAGAACAAAGCCTTCACAAAACACCTGAAGCCCTTCAATATCTGTAAATTGACCATAGCTCACATTTAAGAGGCTTCTTACTTTTTTCCCAGTTGCCTCAACTGTTCTGTCCAACTTTATTTCATCAGTTCCGAAGGTGGTAATAATAGTCTTTATCTTATCACTGCTGGATGGGGAAGATTCTGAACTATTCAATATACCAATAATAGTAGATGCAATTATGTGGTTTTTCAAAGCGTTATCAGTATCTCCACTGTCATAGAAGATTTTAGCAATATCTATGGCTCTCTTGATGATTGGTATTTGAGTTTTCTCAGATGCATGTAATAAGACTGCCCAGTCATCAGCACTCAACGCCCATACTGGCAATTCGAGACAATTTCCTTCAGCGCATTCAGAATCGGCTGTAAGGCAATTGACGTGAATGTCAGGATTAATAGCATTCAATTCACATATTGAGGATTCATACTCTCCATTCGAATCAATTATAATGAACTTTGCTCCAGCAGCAGAGTTTCTTTGCTTTTTGAAAATGTTCTGAATAATTCTTGCAACTGTATTTGATTTACCTGCTCCTGTATTTCCGAATACCGAAAAATGAAATCCAAAGAACTTATCAATGTTGATCTTAACATCATAATCAGGGAATATTACGGATGATCCAATTGTTAATGAAATAGCCCTCGTGATCTCTTTCTCTTTATCAATTGCAATTTCTTCATTACCAATCTCCAGCATTGTCCTAAGATCTGTTTCAGTAATAATGCTAATCTCTGAAAAGATGAAAGGCATTTTTGATACTCCAAAGACAAATTCAGTTCCAGAAATCTCGCCTATAAGATTCAGATTCACCAATCTATTGCTGTTAGGCTTATTCATTTTCTCAGAACCAATGAAATTCTTTTCGTCTATTGAAATAATCTCTGCGATGACTTTCCGATCTGTTTCTTCGATTGAGACATATGAACCTATCTCACCGACAAATCTAATCCCATCAACCGTGTTCACATAGTTACCAATATTGGGATACAACTCAGCTACAATCCATTTACTGCTAATCGTAATTACTCGACCAATATTTCGGTTCGTCATATTAGTCATCTCCTTTTAGTGCCGACTCGATAACTTTAAACTTTTCCTGCAAATCAATGCGCTCCTTTATGTCATCTTGTATGTCCGGCAGCAACTTTCTAACGAAATTATCAAAGTAATGAATTTTATCCTCAGAATTAATAACCCATATTCTACTATCATTTACCGATATTAGCTTTTCGATGTTTGTCCCACTTCCAAGAACGACTAATCGAAAGCTTGGGACTGACAACATGTTGAGAATAATCCTATTGATATGATCATCTGAAAAGCTATATCCCAGAGTCACTAAAATACTATTGTTCTTCATAAGTGACTGTTGCATATTTCTCATCAAATCTGAATACGGAGTCATCAGCGTCGTTCTATCTTTTAGGGGGGTTGGGTAAATCATCACCGTATCATCAGTTATATTCTCAATCGGTTTTTCAATTACAACCGAATTTTTATTAACCCAATTGATTGATCCATGAATTTTGTACAAATTATAGAAATTGGTTATTCGATCCCATACGTCTTTATTCAAATTCATATTCTCTACGAAAGCATAATTGTAGGATATAGGATTGAACTTTCTTTCATAAGTTCCAGTAAACCCGTTGTTATAAAAGAAACCCAGTTCATCTAGTGCCCTCTCTGAATACAAATCATAATTTGTAGTAAAAATATTAATTGGATTCCGTCTATTCTTCCTCAAAATCTTAAGGTAGAATTCCTTATAAACATCATTTACATCTTCGCACTTCATGCCTTCAATTATCTGGTCACGAATAAAGTCTTGAACTACTTTAATTTTCTCATCAATTTCTGGTTCTATCTCACTAACATGATTGACTGACCGAACAGAAATCATATAATCAAGCATGCTCTCAAGATTACTTCCAAAATGCTCTTTAAGATTCGCACCTTGCACTGAAAAATCTGAATTTACTTCAAAAAAACGCTTAGCTAATGTCCACATTGTTGGAATAGATTTTTCAACTTCGCCGATGACATGGCTTGAGCAACCTGACCCAATCAGAAAATTAAGATTCTCAACTTGAAGACATTGAGCAAACTCTTTTTTTATAACAGCTAGTGAAACTGAACTTTGCGCTTTGCCTTTATAAAAAATAACATTTTCTAATTCCATTATCTCACCCCTTATTCACTATTTTATGATTAAGTAACTTGACTCAAACCGTTGAATCATGTACGCATAATCCTTATAATTCTAAAATCTGATAATACAATGTATCCAATCATTAGCTGTATAGGGCTATATCATTACAATGATTAGTCAATGTACAAATCAAATTTAAGTTTATACAGGAAATACCCCTGCAGTTATTGTGTTTCCAACAGCAATTTTAAGCGCATTTATGTTTTCTGCTTTCACTTCATCCCATGTAACTTGCATTTTTCTCTGGATTGCAATTTTACAGAATTCAAGATATTTTACCAATATTCTTCGTACTACTTCTTCTTATCTGCAATGGCTCAAACACAATAACCTCCATTATTACATTTTGTATACTTATATAATATAATTCTATATAATAAATAGAAATCCTTTGACACTTCTGTCAATTTGTAATTTTTTTACTCTTCTGACATGTTACTATTTTATTGTCATATAATAATAAAGTTACTAATTTGTTGTCAAACCTATTTGACAACAACTTTATCTTCAAAAAAATATGAATATCACAAGAAAAAAAGGAATTCAGCAAAATAAAGGATTTGAAGACTTAATTAAACATAAAATGGAAATTGTACGAGTGAGTATTTTTTTTTCATCAGACAATTAATTTTGTTGATTAGAGTGTACCATGTAAAAAGATTAAGGATAGACTTCATAGAATACTATGAAAGTCTATCCTTTTCTTAGTTAAGTTAATATTAAAATCTGCCAATCCATAATATATTATTTTTTATGTTGCCTTCCTTGATAGTCTCCTGTAACAGTTGATTCAATTAGATTTCCTGTTTCTGCATCAAATACATTTATAGCAATTGCATTTTTATAAAAACCTGCTTTAGTATCTAATCCTTGAGGATATTTTACTTTTATTACTCTAACCATTCTTTCTGGATCTATTTGATAATTAATACCTTCCTCTTTTTCGTCACTAACATGCTTTCCCCATGTTTTAAGCTCTTTTGAAATAATTATAGAATCTGATTTTTGTACAATATTTTTTAGACATTTATCCTCAGTAACAAAATTTTCTATTTCTGTATTGTTATTTTTAGCATATATTGGTGTTGGATTTTCATTATATTTATCTGAAGAATTAGGGTGAGTTATCTTTGCATTTTGAGCGAATATAGTAATTCCTGAAACTAATAAAAAAACTAATATTAAATAAAAAATTATTGTTTTTTTCATATTGATTAACTCCATTTATCAAACTACTATTGTTGCAAAAATCTTTCGTCTCATCAATCAATTACTCTTTATATTTTTAATTTATATTATCACAATAACCCAAAATTGTAAAATATTATATATGTTATTGTATAATAAGAGAAGTCTAATAAGTACTAAATTCTTCATATAATCTAAACAATACGTGTCTTTTTCTATATATGGGGTATCAGCAGATTGTTGCAATTATCTTGATTACTTTAGAGTACATTCTTGTAAAATTGCCATTTAATGTTGTTGATACTAATAGAAACAGAAATACACTTTATAAAGTCCAAACTGATGATGTAAATGGAGCAACTGCCAGCTACAATTGAGGATATTCAAAAGGTTTTGATAGACTTACTGGGATTCACAATCCTTGACATGTTTAATAGAAATAAAAAATAAAAGACAGGATTCTCTTTAGTAGATTTCATCCTGTCTTTCTAATTAAGATATTAAACTTAAGATACTAAGCTTAAGATATTTAGCATATTTCTATTTTATTATACTGTTATCTATTCTGATTATAATGCTTATTGATCAACTACTATGCCATTCCGCTTTATAACATCTTTGTACCAAAGGCCACTTTTCTTGATAATACGCTTTTGATTATTGTAATCAATATGGACTAATCCAAATCTTTTAGAGAACCCAAGATTCCATTCAAAATTATCCATGAATGACCAGACATAGTACCCACTTAAATTAGCCCCTTCCTTAACAGCTCTATGCACTTGAATAATATGTTCATTCAGGTAACTAATTCGTTCATCATCTTCAACTTGACCCTTATGATTCACAATGTCCTTAAAAGCAGCCCCATTTTCAGTAACCATTAATTTAGTACCTTTATACTCATTATGTAAATACATTAGCAAGTCATAAAGACCTTCAGGGTAGATTTCCCAACCTGAATCTGTAACCTTCTTTCCGGTCTTAGCAAAAGAAACTTGAAAATGATGACTATCAGTATCATGCATTACAGAATTGCTTGAATAATTGTTTACTCCTAGGAAATCAATGGGTGCACTTATAATCTTCATATCTTCCATATCAAGTTTCGGAAATACTGACAAATCAGAAAACCAGCGAACAAGGTCAATGGGATAATTACCTCTTAGTATTGGGTCAAGAAACCATCCGTTATAAAATTGTGCATATCTCTTGGCTGCTAAAATGTCGTTTATATCTTCGGAAGCAGGATATATAGGATTGAGATTCAAAGTAATACCAATTTCACTATTTATATTCATTTCTCTGAAAGCTCTTACAGTTAACCCATGGGCCAGAAGTATATTATGAGCAGCTATTAAAGCAGTCTTTAGGTCTGTTATGCCCGGTGGGTGACTTCCATACCAGTAACCTACAAATGCAGAAACCCATGGCTCATTGAAGGTTATCCATAAAGGAACCATTTCTCCAAGCTCTTCAAAAATATATTTAGCATACTCTACAAAGCTATCTACTGTCTCTCGAGAAGTCCATCCTCCTATATCTTGCAATTTCTGTGGTAAATCCCAGTGATAAAGAGTCACCGCGGGTATAATATCATTATCTACTAGAAGTTTGATAAGCTTTTTATAAAAATCAATGCCCTTTTTATTTGGAATTCCTTTACCATCAGGAAAAATTCTCGTCCATGAGATTGAAAATCTGTATGATTTTATACCCAGTTCCTTCATTAGCTTTATATCACTCTCATATAGACGATAGTGATCACACGCAACATCCCCGTTGTCATTATTGTGTATATTTCCGGGTGTATGTGTGAAACGATCCCAAATAGACTCTCCCTTCCCATCTGCATTATGACTACCTTCTATTTGGTATGAAGCTGTAGAAGTACCCCAGATAAAGCCTTCAGGAAAAATTAAATTGGACATATTTTCACCCCCTTATTTTCATGCACTATTTACATTCTGAACAATTACAACCTGACTTTGACAATGGCTGCGCCTTTTCGGCTTTGTCTGAATTACAGTTACTTACTGTGCTACTACAGGAGCTTTCCTTGATAGGACCAGCGCAGAAACTTATATTGGGACCACAACACGAATTGTTTATCGGGCCGCAACCACATCCTGTATTTTCATTTGAGGACTCACTGTCCTTCGGACCGCAACCACATCCTGCATTTTCATTTGACGATACTCCGTCCATTGGTCCGCAGCATTCGCACTTACTACCTTCTTCCTTACCCATTCCCTGCATTTCTTTCTTAAACTTAAACATAAACTACCTCCTTAAACATATAGAATTTTTACTGAAGCTCTTGTTAAAATAGTATCTATAGAATTCTTATAAACCCATAGCCAACAAGAATTGATAAATGTATCCGAGTACAATACCGCCTACAAGAATGTACCCAATATACAAAACTATAGCTCTTCTTTTCATAAAGGTTGTTATTCCTGCAATAACCCATGCACTGGTTGCTGGGCCAGTTATCATAAAAGCCAACATGGCCCCTGCCCCTGCCCCGCCGTCCATCAAAGCTTTAATGAGTGGAATTGCTCCTTCACCACTAACATATAATGGGAGACCAATTAATGCAGCTAAAGGGACTGAAAAAATGCTATCGCCACTGAATAGTGAGATAATTAATGAAGTAGGAACAAAGGATTGAATCATATATCCTATTGCCACAAAAATTGTGAAGTAAAGAAGTATTTGCTTC
>JAEYNY010000129.1 GCA_023412275.1 Bacillota bacterium | reverse complement strand
ACTCTGATTGAGGGCTCCATAGAAAAAGAAGGCATCTAATTTAGACTAGATGCCTTCTTTTTCTATGACGCTCTTCACCGGGGAGCCAGCTGAAGAGCGTATCCTTACCATGGATGCGCTCTCGATCCAGGCTGAGGCTCGATAAGCGAGCGATGCAAGGAAAGCGGAGCATCGAGGAACGCAGCATATGATGATATGTGAGTACCGAAGATGCGACAGCTGACACCGCAGCGCGAAGGTTAGCGAGTCTCAGAGCATCCATGGGTAAGGATGAGGTCATAGTTCGACTCTGATTGGAGCCTTTATTCTGAGACGTGCTTACGACCTCAACACGCACTCGACAGCTACTATAGAGAGAACGATGCGGGGCCCATGATAAATCTCGTTGGAGGGTATTTTGAAGAAAGACTCAATCCTGTTTATGTAAATTACTGAAAGAGAGTAAAAAGGAGTGACTTCAATGACAAAACTTGATTCGATTGGAAAATATAGAAATAATTCCTTAGATTGCTATGCCCAGGGGTGTGTAAATTAAATACTACCTAAATATATATTTCAAAATATTTTTATGCTAATTGAAGAAGGATTCAATGGGTGAGCTCATTCTTTGCATCCGAATTTGACTAAGTATGTATTAGTACAATACAGGAAATAATCTGAATATCATCGTGCGATAACAACCTGTACAATTGACTTCAAGATTAAGCGCTTACGTTAAACCAGCAAGTTGCTTATGGATTCAAGTCTATAACGAAATATGGTAACAAAATACCGTTTCTGTCAATGAGTTTTTTCCTTGTTATGCTTTTTAACTTGTATTTTTATTTTGCGTAATATATGAATAATATCTTCCTTTTTTCTTTCCTTAAGAAGAGCTTTAATTATATTTTCAGTTTTCAAATCGCTTCCTTCTTTCTTACTAAACAAAAAAGTGACAATAATTTTGTTAATTCTTGGACTTACAATAAACATCTGATATTATATAAGTATGCGCAAATGATTGAGCCTATAAACATTTTGCTAAAGCGAATGGTATTATTTTGAATATACAAGGAAGGAAATGTAATGAATAATATTTGTATACTGCATATATCTGACCTTCATCTTTCAAAGGATAGCCTATCAGATATCCGATTTATTGTTAAGAGATTAATTGAGGATGTGAAAAGCTTAGAAAAAGAAGAAGATATAAAAGTGGGATATGTTTGTTTTACAGGGGACTTAATAAAGCGTGGGGATAATGCTAGTTCCAGAGAGTGTCAACTAGAAATAGCTTTAGATGATTTTATTACACCTTTACTTTCAGAACTCAATCTAAGAGAGGAGGACTTTATATTAGTACCTGGTAATCATGAAGTTGATACAAGCAAAATAAATGAGGTTATTGAAAATGGCTTGAAATCTTCGCTTATAAGTAATGATGCAATAAATAAAGTATTTGTTAATATGGATTCATCGTACATAGAAAGAATAAGTTATTTTAGTGAATTTTCCAAACTATTTCTAAATGATGCAGTATGGTCTGATTCTCTTAATAGTGCATACATTTCAAAAAAATTCGGTATTAGCATAGGATTCGCTTGTTTGAACACTGCGTGGAGGTCTACAGGCTCCGGTATAAATGATAAGAATAAAATGATATTAGGTGAAAAACAAGTACAAAAGGCTTATGATGCAATTAGCAGCTGTGATATTAAAATTGCATTAATGCATCATCCAACATACTGGCTTATAGAAGAGGATAAGTTTGCTTGTGAACCAATATTAAATCAGTTCGATATTGTGTTAAGTGGGCATTTACATAGCTTGGATGATAAGCAGGTTTTATCGTACGGGTACTCAACTATATATTCATCAAGTGGGTGTATCTTTCCTCTAGATACTTATTATAACGGGTATTCATTATTGAATATTCACCCATATACTAGAGAAGTCAAAATTTACATGCGTAAATATTATGGTTCACCGAGAAGAAAATACGATAAATCGTTATTTCATAATAAAAATGGATATGACCATTATCAATTAAACAATGAGAATAAAAGTTTGTCTGTTGGGTTCAGATTAGTGAATGATCTAAGAACAGAATTAAACGGAAATATTAATAAATCTCTTATTTCAAGCATCATTGATGATAAGGCACCGACAAGACTTGAAGATATTTTTGTTCATCCTGTATTGAGGGTATCTTCAGAGTATGAAAAAGAAAAAAATGATAAGAGTATAGAGCTTAATGAATTGATTGAACAAAGTTTCAATATAATGTTTATTGGAAAGAAAGAGACAGGAAAAACGACCATATTGCATTATATAGCGTTATATTTTCTAAATAATTTTTCTAACCATTTCAAAATTCCGTTTATCATGGACTTTAATTTCTTACATAAAGGTAACAATGCGATTGAAAAGTTAATGCTACAGTTTGTTCTTTTTAATTCTGGGAATAGGCATGTAACAAATCTACAGCAGCTAAATGAATTGTTAAGTTCTGGGACATGCATTATTTTAATTGATAACCTTTCTATAGATAGACCTGATAAAATTGAAATACTTAGAGAGTTTATAAAGTTGTATCCAAAAAATAGGTATATTTTCACAGTTTACGAAAATGTATTTAATACAATTTCCTTAAAAAGCATACCTGATATAGGCTGTGAATATAAAAAAGTATATATACAAACATTAACTAAAAATAGGGTTAGAAACTTAACAGAAAAGTGGATTGGAAACTGCGGGATAGATATTGACCAATTTTTAGACAGGATTATCATATATTTCCGTAGTACAGGAATGCCTAGGACACCGTTACTTGTTTCAATGATGTTAGCAATCTGTAGCAGGTATACAAACTTTATCCCTATTAATGAAGCATCTATAATGGAAAGGTTCATGGAAATACTTCTGGAAAAGTTATCAGTAGAAGAGTTTATGTCTAGCACATATGATTTTAAAAATAAGGAGGACTATCTTTCATATTTAGCATGGAGAATGGCAGAAAGTAATAAATTCTATTTTTCAAAATCTGAGTATTTGGAAATCACGGTTAAATATTTTAAAACTAGGGGGTTGGATTTAAAGTATAGTAGGTTTGAAACATTGTTTTTCGATAAAAATGTATTGGTAGAATATTCTGATGTCATTTGTTTTAGATACCAATGTATGGTTGAATATTATATTGCTAAAAGGATAAGAAAAGATAAGAGTGCCTTGGAATGGGTGTTAAAAGAAGGAAATTACATGAATTTCATTAATGAAATTAGCTATCTTACAGGTTTAGAACGTGATTGTGAAGATATTTTGATAAAAATAGAGGAAAGGCTGACACCTGTTATTGAAGAAAGTAGACAATTGATTTGTAGTTTAGATGAGTACAATATTGAAACATACATCGATATGGACCCTGAAGAAATACGTCAAACATTAGCAGAATCTACGTTAGATGATGAGGAGAGAGATAGGGTAACTGACAAACCAGATACAGGGAAAGAACTAGAGCCTAAAGATATGAAAAAGGATATAGAAATAAAAAGCCTGCCTGTACTCGATACATTTTACAATACTTTATTGTTATATGGTAAAGTAATTAAAAATAGTGAGGATCTCACCTTAGATGTAAAATCTAAGGCACTTAGCATTTGTATTGATGGGTATAGACTTTTATTAGGTGTTACAAAAAAAGTGGTAGAAGATTATTTTACAAAAGAGTATATTGATAAGATATTAGAAGGTGTTAAGGGGAGCGGAGTTAAATGTGATGAAGAATTAGTATCTTTATATAAGGATATTGTTAAAATAACTACTCCTATGGTTTTACAAAATATAGCATTAGAATCCCTAGGTACAAGTAAGTTGAGTGCAGTACTTAAGGATAAGATTGAGAGTGAAACATCAGATGAGTTTTCTAAGTTTATGTATGTATTCTTATTTAGCGATTTGAGGTTACCCGACTCCTTGAACTATATTGAAAAATTCCTTAAGGAATCAAAAAGTAAAGACATAATCAATCTATCATTATTTAAGCTAATATATTATTATAACACAGGGCATTACAGGACAAGAGGTAAAAGCCAATTGGAGTCAATAATAGCAGATAGTATTCTTAAGCTAAGGAAATTGAACAAAACACACAAAACAGAAATTATAGAAAAGATTAGGAAGTTTACTGATAAACCTCAGAAGTTAATTCAAGGTAATTAATTGTTATTGTGCTAGAAAGAGGGGGGGTAAAACAATTTCTGTGTATGGGGATAGGCAAATGTATTGTTTTGGTTTTAAAGCTCTAGTGAAAGGTTAGGTTAATCAAAAAAGGATAACTGGTTAGGTTGTGAGTAGGTATCGGGTATAGACTGTACACTTTCTGAGGTTTCCAAATTTATAGTTATTACTTTAACCGGCTCACCCATTAGCAGGAAGTTATTTATCTTTGGTGGAACTAGAGAATAGGTTGATCTACCTATATATTGCCTGTATTCCTCACGAAGCTCCATTAATAGACGACCAAGAGCATTGACCCCTTCAAGAGTATCTTCATTTATTGCTTTTGCTCCCCAAAAGGTATCCTTTTTTGATTCTTCTACAATACTTAAGTCTTTCGTGTACAACAGAATTTTCCCAAATCTTTCCCAGTTTTTAAGAAGTTTAACCCGTAAACACCATCTCATAGTATTTATCCTTATAGCATCCCAGTCTGATCTAGTATTGCTACGATAAGGTTTGCCAACCATTTTTGCTGTCATTGGACTTTTTTGATTTATTATTTTTTTCTGCACATCTGGCAAATGTGGATATCGACATGCTTGATATAATGCTTCAGTTGTTCTGATTTCTATTCCGTTTACTGTAATTGGGAATCCTGCAGCCATATTTGATAGCTCACCAAATTCCTCATGAGTTTTACAAAACACTGCACAATTTGAACGGTTATATACCCTGTTGATATTAGTGTTCATATTCATGCAAATAGCTCCTCCAAACTAGTATACCAGTTATGCTCTTGTGTCTTTCTAAGAAATAAAGGATACCACATTGATAACGGACCTTCAAGATGATTTGGATTGCCGTACCAAAGTGCTAATGGACAATTGTTTGAAATATTTCTATATGTTACGAATAGAGAACCGAATCCTAAGGATTCAAGTTTTTCAAAGCCCATTGGCCTAACGGAAGGAGCTGGATTAGCTGATTGAAATACGATTCTAGAGCCAGCTTTAAGGAATGCTGTTTCAACAATATTTCTTGCTTGGGGTGATGTAAATAGAGAGTCCTGTTGGAATGTATGCGTTCTATAACAATTGTCTTGCCAACCGTTAGATTCACACCTAGTTTTAACACGTTGGTAATACCTACTAATAAAGTCATCATCACTTAATTTTAATGGCCACATTACTTGTGGTACAGAATTTGCTTGTTTTCTATTATTTATCTCTTTATGGTAATAGAATAAGCAGTCTATGTTGCTTTTATGTGCAGCATCTCTTATATATTGAAGGGCATAGTTATATCC
>JAEYNY010000051.1 GCA_023412275.1 Bacillota bacterium | reverse complement strand
TGCTATGACTGGTTCAATCAGAAAGTACTTCAATGAGCATCCTGACCACTTCGACCCAAGACAATATTTAAAGCCAGCTAGAGAGGCTATAAAGGGTCTTGTAAAGAACAAGATAGTTAACGTTCTTGGTTGCGACGGTAAAGCTTAATTGATAAACTAAAATTTATTAAGTAAGTAAAGCCGATTTGATTATTTGCTAGAGCAAATAATCAAATCGGCTTTTTATTTTATCGTGATTTAATCTATTCCTTGTTTTATCTGTATCAACTTGATATAATAAAACTATATCAAGTTGATACAAACGGAGGATACTATGGCAAAAGAAAATACAACCTCATTTATAATACTGGGGTTATTAAATCACGAGGATTCCAGCGGGTATGACTTAAAGAAAAAAATAGATTATATGATAAGTAGATTTTGGGAGGTTGGTTACGGTCAGTTGTATCCCACACTTAGACAGCTTGAAAAAGGTGGGATGGTAACAAAACGTACAGGAGAAAACTCAAAAGGCCCTGAAAAGAGCGTTTATTCAATTACGGCAAAAGGACGGGAGGCTTTGAAACATTGGCTTAATGTACCGGGTGCAAAGGAATACACAAAATATGAGATACTGTTGAAGCTTTTTTTTGGGAATATGGTTTCTTTCAGTGAGAATATTGAAAGAATAGTAAATTTCAAAGAACGTTATGCAAATGATTTGAAAATGATTCAGATGTATAAGACGAATCTGGAAAAGGTTATTGAGGAAGAAGATGACCACTTATATTACTTTTTGACAGTTTTGTTCGGAGAATATATATACAAAGCATATATTGAGTGGGCGGATGAAGCTGAGAAATTATTAAAAAATCATATAAACCAAAACAATCACAAGGGGTGTTAAAAATGAAACGTCATAAAATCAGAAATACATTATTACTTTTTTCCATGCTATTCTTTCCTGTAACACTGAACTACTTATCTCCCTACCTTATTGTACAGGGAAGCTTTGCCGGTATTGTTTCGGGAAGTGCAGTATTTTTTTTAACATTGTTTCTTTTTTCGTTATTTTTTGGGAGAGCCTACTGCGGTTGGATTTGTCCTGCCGGAGCTGTACAGGATTGTTGTGTACATATTAATAATAAAGCTACCGGTAGAAAGCAGAATTTAATTAAATACTTTATATGGGTACCATGGCTTTTAGCTGTAATAGCAGGTTTCCTATCAGCGGGAGGGATAAAGGAAGTCAATCCGGTATTTTTGACAGACTACGGTGTTTCTGCTTCAAGTCTTCAGGGATGCATAATCTATATATTTGTAGTAATACTCATTGCTGTAATATCCTTGAGTTTTGGAAAAAGATCCTTTTGTCATTCCATATGCTGGATGGCACCTTTTATGATATTGGGCAGCAAAATTAAAAGCAAATTGGGCTATCCGTCGTTACATGTAAAAACTGATTCATCGGTATGTGTAAATTGTAAAAAATGTGACAGCAATTGCCCTATGAGTATACCAGTCAGCGAAATCGTAAAAAGTGATAAAAAAAGAATTGACAATGTGGAATGTATTTTGTGCGGAAAGTGTGAGGAAGTATGTCCCAAAAAGGCCGTTAAACTGAGTGTAAGATAATTACAATATTTTTAACTGTATTAAAAAAATATTAAATTTTGGTACACTTGTTGTTAATGTTACTATAAATGTTTTATATTTAGTATAAGAAATATATAGAATATTGTTTGATTTTTGGTTATTTCTAAACTATGGGGCTTTTTGGGGGTTAAAATGAATAAAAAAATCAGGGCAGTATGTATTTTGTTGGTATTTCTAACGATTCTGCCAATCGCCGGATACAGGCTGTTTACAGACAAAAATTACGAAGGAAATGTCTCAAATGCACAGACAATATCTAAAAATGAGGATTTACGGGGAGTATGGATTGCATCAGTGTCCAATATAGATTTTCCTTCAAAGCCGGGTATCAGTGCAGACGTGCAGAAAAAGGAATTAGAAGAAATAGTAAGCAATGCTAAGTACATGGGACTTAATGCTATTTTTTTTCAGGTAAGGCCTACAGGGGATGCACTTTATAAATCATCCATTTTTCCATGGTCAAAGTACTTGACGGGGAAACAGGGAAAAGAGAATGATAATGGTTTTGACCCTTTGGCATACATAATTCAACAGGCACATAAAGAAGGCATTCAGGTTCATGCGTGGATTAATCCTCTCAGACTTTCAATGGGAACAACGTCTAAACCTGACAAAGACATAAACGTACTTTCAGCTGATCATCCTGCCAGAAAAATTCCTGACGCAGTTGTCGCGGCTCCTACGGGACAGCTGTATCTTGATCCGGGGAATCCGGCGGCAATAAAACTGATAACTGACGGAGTTGCTGAAATTGTAAAAAATTATGATGTTGACGGGATACATTTTGATGACTATTTCTATCCTTCAAAATCAGAAGGAAATGGTGTTGATTTTAATGACTCAGCCTCTTATGAAAAATATAAGGGTAGTTTCAACAACAAGGATGACTGGAGACGTAATAATATAAACACACTTGTTAAAAGTACCTATGACACTGTAAAAAGTATTAAACCTTCAGTTCAGTTCGGTATAAGTCCATTTGCCATATGGTCAAACAAGGATAGAAATAAAGAAGGATCAGATACACAAGGCGGAATATCAACTTATTATGACCACTATGCAGATTCTAAAAAGTGGGTAAAGGAAGAATTCATAGATTACATAGCACCACAAATATACTGGAATATAGGCTTCAAAGTGGCAGATTATTCAGTCTTGGTAAACTGGTGGAAGGATGTTTGCAGCGGTACAAAAGTGAAGCTATATGTTGGTCAGGCTGCATATAAAATAAATGACACAACACAATCAAATGACTGGCTTGACCCTTTGCAGATTCCAAAGCAAATTGCATATAACAGAAAAACCAACGCTGTAGACGGAAGTATATTCTATGGATATTCCAAGCTGAGAGACAATACACTTGGTATAAAGGACAAGCTCAGAGGAATATTTGTATCGGGTAGAGACCCCGGAAGTGGCGTACCCGAGGACAGACAGCTGTTTATAGCTTCTCCTTCCAACGGATATAAAACTTCAGCTTCAAAGATAAGTATTTTGGGAGGCGGTGACCCAAAAGAGCCTATATATCTTAACGGCAATAAAATTGAGGTTTCGGATAATGGTTACTTTACCGTATATACTGATTTGAAAGTTGGAGAAAACAAACTTATATTCACACATAAAGGTAAGGAAACAGTATTAAAGGTAACACGCAATGCGAAAACAACCTCAAGTACTTATAAAATGTCAAAGGTTGAGTTCAGAAACGGTTATTTTTCTCCTACCCAGAGTATGACTATGCAGACAGGCCAAAAGATTACATTTTCCTGTCAGGCTCCTGTGGGTTCCAAGGTTTGGGTTGAAATCGGAGGCTACAAGACAGAGTTGAAACAGACAGCAACAGTTGACGCAAACAAAGGAACTCTAACACCTGCAAAATATTCAGGAACCTTTACAGTACCACAGGTTTCAGGTAAGGAGCGCATTAAAAGTCTTGGAAAGCCTGTTTTTGTAATGGAATACAAAGGTACAAAAATTACCTCAAAACAAAGCAATACAATAAGTGTACAATCGTCAAAATATTATAAATATGCTGTTGTTAGCACAAAAGATGCAGAAGCTGTAGCACGTTCAGGCCCATCAACGGATTATTCAAGAATAACACCTTTGATAAACGGTGCGGCAGACTATATAGTAGGTCAGCAGAACGGTTTTTACCTGTTAAAGAGCGGAGTGTGGACAGGTGCAAGCAATGTAAAAGTTGTAAACGATAAGGCACTTGCAGCCAACAAGATTTCAGCAATATCCTTAAATACAAACGGAAGCTATACGGATATTAGCTTTAAAATGCCTGTCAATACAGTGTTTGGTGTAGAGGCTGATGTAAATAACATTAAATTGACACTGTATAACACATCAGGTATGAACATTAGTAAATCAATACCATCAGGTGTACCTTTTTCTGCAATCAGGTACAAGGCTGTTTCCGGTGGAGCACAGTATACCTTTGAGTTAAAATCAGCCAACAACTATTTTGGTTACTATGCAGAATATAAAAATGGTTCACTTGTATTTTCCCTTAAAAATGCACCCAAGATTTCCGGGAGTGGTTCAAAGCCATTGACTGGCTTAAAGGTAGTACTTGATGCAGGACATGGAGGTTCAGAATCAGGTGCCACGGGTCCAATGGGTAAATACGGACTTTATGAAAAGCAGGTAAATCTGGCAATAACGTTAAATGCCCGGAAATATCTGCAATCGCTTGGTGCGACGGTTGTTATGACAAGAACTTCAGATAAGACTGTCACCCTTAATGACAGAGCCAATCTTATAAGGAAGGAAAAGCCTGATATTGCAGTTTCAATCCATAATAATTCAATGGATGTAACCGCTGACTATACAAAGCACACAGGGTTGCTGGTACTTTACTCTAAAGATAGCTCAAAGGCAGCAGCAGGATATATTAAAGACCAGTTGGTGACTGACCTCAAGAGAGAGGATGATGGCTACAGATGGCAGAGCCTTTCAGTGTGCACTGTTACCCAATCTCCTGCAATTCTTATTGAGGGAGGATATATGTCCAATCCTGCCGAGTATGAGTGGCTTGCGGATTACAATAATCAGGTTAAGATAGGTAATTCCGTCGGTAAAGCTATTGAAAACTGGGCGTATTCAAATACAAGATAATATATAATTTTATAACAGGAAGAAAAAATAATCCCTGTATAACAGAATTAAACCACGTCAATAATTGTATTGAGGTGGTTTTTTTATGAAAAGAGTGGGCATACCAAAAGGGTTATATTATTACAAATATTCGACACTGTGGGAAGCGTTTTTTAGAAATCTCGATGCAGATGTAATAGTTTCTGATACTACCAACAAAAAAATACTTACAAACGGTTCGACTACATGTGTTTCAGAAGCATGTATCCCTATTAAGGCTTATTTTGGTCACGTAATGGAACTGATAGGTAAAGTTGATTATATATTTATGCCAAGGTTCACTAGTGTTGCAAAGAAGCAATATATTTGTCCGGAAGTATGCGGAGTAACTGATATGGTACGTAATTTGGTTAAAGAACTTCCTAAAATAATTGATACTGAAATAAACTTAAGGGAATCTCCCAAAAATTCATGGCACGCGGCCCTTTACACCGGAGAGTTTTTGACAGGGGACAAGAAGAAAATAAGCAGTGCTTACAAGGAAGCTTTAAGTGAGTATAAAAACAAAAGAAGAGCCTTGAAATTTGCTGATACTGAGTTTGGTGCAACTCTCGAAAAGAATAAACTAACTATTGCAATAATAGGTCACAGCTACACTGTTTATGATACATTCCTCAATATGGAACTTACGAAAAAACTGAATAAATACGGTGCAGATGTGATTACGCTTGATATGCTGGATTATCTGGTATCTAAGGACAACTGTAAGGAACTGGATAAGCAGTTCTTCTGGGATTACGGCACAAGGGCATACGGAGGTGCCATACAGCTTATTAAGAGTGGCAGAATAGACGGTATTCTGGCACTTACATCCTTCGGCTGCGGTGTAGACAGTTTTGTAGACGAGCTTGTTGAAAATAAAATAAGGAAAGAAAGCGATATACCGTTTATGAAGCTGGTATTGGACGAACATTCTGCAGAAGCCGGGTTTTTAACCAGACTTGAAGCATTTATAGATATGATTGTAAGGAGGCGTGATAATGATTTTTACATTTCCACATCTGGGAAACACTTATATAATTGCTAAGTCGTTTCTGGATGATTTCGGAGCTGAATATGTAGTTCCGCCTTTAAATAGTGACAAGACACTGGAAATAGGCCTGAAATATTGTGCAGAAGCTCATTGTTTACCTTTTAAGCTTTTTGTTGGGAATATGGTACAGGCTTATGAAATGGGAGCGGACACCATGCTTATTACAGGAGGCTGTGGACCATGCAGGCTGGGTTATTTCGGAGAAATGCTGAAAAAACAGGCACAAGATATCGGTATAAAAATGGATTTAATTACGTTGGAGGTACCGGATCAGGGATTGAAAGAGCTGGCATCACGTATCCGAAGGGTAAGCGGGACATCAAATGTACTAAATATAGCCAGAGTCATTAATTCTGCCAAAAATATTGCTGTAAGGCTGGACAGCCTGGAGCATCTTGCAAGGGAAAAGCGTGCTGTGCAAAGGGTGAGAGGAAGCGTTGACAAGATTTATCAAGACTTTCAAAGGGATATTCTCAACGTTAAAGGCTCTGAACAAATAGAAAAGCTTATAAAAAATACAGAGATCGCACTAAATCAGGTCGATGTAAACATGGACTTAAAACCTCTCAGGGTAGGAATTGTTGGTGAGATATTTACCACAATTGAGCCGTATGCAAATTTCCGGGTTGAAAAAATGCTGGGCGAAATTGGAGTAATGGTTACAAGGCCTGTGACCGTAAGCGGATGGATTATAAATGAAATGGTTAAAAAAAGATTGCCATTTCTCAAAGACAGTAAACATGAGGAGGCTGCAAAAAAATATATGCCTCATATGGTTGGAGGACATGCCCAGCACACCGTTGGAAACAGTGTTTTGAATGCCCTGCACGGTTATGACGGAGTAATTCACCTTTATCCTTTTGGTTGTATGCCGGAGATAGTATCTCAGGCAATTCTTCCCAGAATTGAGGAAGATTATGGTATACCCATTATGACGGTAATAAGGGATGAAATGACTGGAGAAGCAGGATTTGCAACAAGAGTTGAAGCATTTATTGATTTACTTAAAAAAAGAAGGGACGAACATTTGAATGAGCAGAGTAAAATGCTTTATGGGAATTGATGTCGGTTCCGTAAGCACGAATATAACATTAATTGATGAAAATAATAATTTGCTGGAAAAGCTATATATGAGAACAGACGGACAGCCTATAGAATCCATCAGGACAGGCCTGAAGGATATGTACGAGCGAATGGGCCAGAGTATTGAGATAGCAGGAGTAGGAACAACAGGCAGCGGAAGACAGCTTGCTGCAGCTATAGTTGGTGCAGATGTTGTAAAAAATGAAATAACCGCTCATGCGGTAGCCGCTCAGAAAGAAATTCCTGATGTTAGGACAATTATTGAGATTGGCGGACAGGACTCAAAAATTATATTGTTAAAAAATAATGTAGTACATGATTTTGCAATGAATACAGTTTGTGCTGCCGGAACAGGATCATTTCTTGACAGGCAGGCAGCCAGACTAGGAATATCCATTGAGGATTTCGGGTCATACGCCGTAAGGTCTGAAAATCCAGTGAGAATTGCCGGTAGATGTGCCGTATTTGCTGAAAGTGATATGATACATAAGCAGCAAATGGGATATTCGCGTGAAGACATTGTAAGAGGTTTGTGTGATGCACTAGCAAGGAATTACCTTGCAAATCTGGGCAAAGGGAAAAAGCTTGAAGGCCCTGTGGTATTTCAAGGTGGTGTTGCTGCAAATATTGGAATAGTTCAGGCATTTGAAATGGCATTGGGTACAAAAATTGTTATTCCGGAAAATCACGATGTAATGGGAGCATATGGTGTTGCCATACTTGCACATGAAGGGTTGGGAAGCAGTTATGATAAAACTGGGTTTGCGGGCTTTGACAGACTCATGGGAGATTATACAGCAAAAAGCCGTGAGTGTGACGGCTGTTCAAATGGTTGTGAAATAGTTCAGATAATAATGGAGAACAGCCCGATAGCATGCTGGGGTGACAGATGTGGAAAATGGAGCGGAACAGCTGTGTAGATTACGGAAGTGAAAATATTAAAACTATGCCGGGAGCTAAAGGGTTCCCGGCTATAGTTTTAATATTTACTTTCTTTTATTGTTCATCGGGTTCCCATGCAGAAATCCAGAATCTTTGGGCCAATCCCAAGTATTCACTTGTATTATCAATACCTAATTTATACCTTTCCGGTACGTTAGCTTCATCCAAGTTACGAACGTCTTGTGGCCCGTCATTGCCACGAATTACGAAATAAATATGAGAATTATACCCTCCGCTTGGGCCTCTGGGTACTGTCACATGAAAAGCGTTTACATCGTCACTGGGCATAGTAAAATGTGCATCTGTGGAAGTACTGTCTCCATTAGGATACCATGATATACCTTCTCCGCTGTATGTGGTAGTCACTCTATGCTCGTTTTCCATTGTAAATTCATTTTTCCAAGGCATTATTAAATCTCCTTAATATATTGTAAATTATGACATTATCCGGATAAGTACATTTAATAGACTTTCCACCTAGGGAGGTAGTATGCCGTTTCAATGACAAAATGCGTGAATCAAACGGTAAAAAGCAATTAATGGGGGTGAAAAGCATGTAGATTTTGTTGTCAAATATACTTTTAAAAGTCCAAATTTTGTTATAAAATAAAATTATTAACTTTAATTGAAAGGAGGACCATATGAAAATAAATAAAACAAAAGCATTAGCTTTGCTTTTTATTGTTATAACTGTTTGCCTCACTTTGTTTTCTGCTTGCTCCGAATCAAAGGATGACACCATTGTAGAGAACGGAGGTGTAAAAGCAATGGCAGGCTCAAGTCAGGTTAATGTCAGACTTTACAAATATGATGTAGGTGTTACAGATAAACCTGCACAAACAGAGTTGTTAGTTTTTGAAAAAGATAAGTTGGAAAAGGACACGTTAAATGTTTTAAATGAAGTTTTTTCTTCGGATGAGCTTTCCTTACTTAACGCTACAATTGATAAGGAAAATAAATGTATAACTGTTGACCTTCCACAAAAAGTGGCAACTTTGCTTGAAGAAAGTAAAAAAGTAGCAGATGCTTTGACATACGAATTTGTCGTTACTCTTCAAAATATTCCGGGCATTGAAAAGGTAGTATTGACCGTACAAGGTAAAAAAGACAGTGTAGGCAAATACTATGATTTTAAAGGGACTTTTGTTAAAACAGGCGAAATAACTTTTAAAAAGGATACAGGAAAATAGAAATACATAATATAAAAAACAGTCTGATGTAAGATAACTTATATCAGACTGTTTCTTTATGCAATCAGTTTACTTAATCCATTTTATCAGACCGGTATCAAATCTGTTTATTAGATGTTCATGTTTTGGAGTTATACGGAAGGTATAGCCATATTCTCCTCCATCATAGATTTTAAGATTAATGGAATACCGGTAGGTACCTTCACCTGTTTTTTCATCACAGTGCATTTCTGCTGATTGAGCATTTTCTATTTTTCCGTTTGAAAGTGTGCCATAATATACCTCTACAGTTACATTTGACGGGTCTATATAACCAAGGCAAACAGTTGATGAGAGATATATTTCCTGACAAGAATCGGTTTTGTAATATTTAAGGTCTCCGGCTGATTTTTCTGCAAAGAGCTGTACGTTAGACCAGTTTGAATTTAAATAGCTCCTAAACCCACACATTGACCTTGCAAGACTGTAATTATCGGCACATATTTTTGAACTCCCTTTTATTGCCGGCACATACATGCTTCCGGTATATTCCTTTACCATTCTGTCTGTACTGTAATTCCATGCAAGAGAACTTATGGAGTTCTTCATAATCCGTACCCATTCAGTAGGAACACCTTTTTCATTCACATTATAAAAAAGCGGTATAATAGTATGCTCAAGTGTATCATAAATAGATTCACTGTCTGTATTATCCTGTATGTGTTCATTGTCAAATTCGGATTCATCGCCAATTACCCAACCGTTTTCAATGTTGTAGCCCTCACACCACCATCCGTCCAATATACTGAAGTTTATAACTCCGTTTATACAAACTTTTTGACCGCTGGTACCGCTGGCTTCCAGAGGCCTTCTTGGGTTGTTCATCCAAACGTCAACACCTTGCACCAGATTTCTGGCTACCGTCATATTGTAGTTTTCAAGAAGGATTACTTTGCCGTAAAAGCCTTCCATTTTAGCAATATCATTTATGTTCTTAATAACATCATGGGCAGGGCCATCTGCTGGATGAGCTTTTCCCGCAAAAATAATCTGCATTGGTCTTTCAGGATCATTTATTATTTTTTGAATTCTCGCCAGATTCCTGAAAATCAGATTAGCACGCTTGTAGGTAGCAAATCTTCTGGCAAAACCAATGGTAAGTGCGTTTGGATCCAAAAAGTTGTCTACTTGCCTTACTGCTTCCATGGATTCTCCGTTGGCAAGCTTTTGTTTCTTCAATCTGTCTCTTATAAAGGTTATAAGTTTGTTTTTTAGTTCAACATGAGTAGCCCATAATTCCTCGTCCGGAATACTATTGACTTTGGTAAAGGCTTCTTCAGAGTAAATTTTCTTCTGCCAGTCTTTTTCCAGATATTTGTCATACAAAGCTTTAATTTTTGGTGAAAGCCATGTAAGAGTATGTATTCCATTTGTAACATAGGTTATCGGAACATCATCCTCAGGTACTTCAGGCCATACGTCACCGAATATCTTTCTGGATACTGCACCATGAAGCCTGCTTACACCATTTTTCCTGCCTGCAAGGGTAAGTGCCAGAACAGTCATGTTAAAATTCTGGTCTTCCGGTTTTTTTAGACCCAGTTCAAGAAAATCATATCTGCTGAGGCCAAGCTGCCCCCAGAAATCTCCAAAGTATTTATCCATCATAAATAAAGGAAAAACATCATTTCCTGCAGGAACAGGGGTATGGGTAGTAAATATTGTGGAATTTGCCACTACTTCCATTGCTTCGTTAAAATTAAGATGTTTTTCATTAATCAGTTTTCTTATTAATTCAAGTCCCATGAAGGATGAATGTCCTTCGTTCATATGATATACATTTGCCTGTATGCCAAGAGCATCAAGTACACGTATACCGCCTATACCGAGAAAAATTTCCTGTTGGATTCTTGTTTCCTGGTCTCCGCCGTACAGCCTGGAGGTCAGCGACCTGTCTGCCGGGCTGTTTTCAGCAACATCTGTATCCATAAGATAAAGGTTTATTCTGCCAATCTGTACTTTCCAAACGATTGCATACACAGTGCGGCCTGCAAAGGTTATGTTTATACGAACCTGTTCGCCGTTGGAGTTCAGAGCCGGCAGCATAGGAAGTTGAGATATATTTAAATCGTTAAAGCAGGTTTCCTGCCAGCCGTCTTTATTAATTCTCTGGCTGAAGTAGCCTTGTTTATAAAACAGTCCTATTGCTGTAAATGGTATACCCAAATCACTGGCCGACTTGCAATGGTCTCCTGACAAAACACCTAAACCGCCGGAATATATGGGAAGGACTTCACTTAATCCATATTCGGCCGAAAAATAAGCTACCATTTTGTCGGTAAGTTCCGAATGATTTTGAGAAAACCATGTATTCTTTTCAGACATATAGCTGTCAAAGGAAGCAACTACTTTATCAAGACGGCTCAAATATTCCTCATCTGAAAGTTTAGCTTGAAGTTTTTTCTGGCTTACCTCCTGTAAAAAACGAACAGGATTTTTGTCAACCTTCTCCCACAACTCCAAATCAATTTCTCTATAAAGGTCAATTGCCTCCGAATTCCATGTCCACCACAAATTATAAGCGATATCATTCAATCTCTTGAATTTTTCTGGCAAGGTAGATATTACGTTGATTTTACCGACTAGATACATACTCATCCTCCTAACCTAAGTACTGTTTTCCAGAAATATTTATTTGTTATCATAACATATTGAAAACTTTATTGGTAGTATTTACAAAAAATTAACCTTCAAAGTATCTGGAAAATAATACATATACTAAAGTACGAAAATAATAAATAAAATACATTTTTGTGAAAATAATAATAGCATGATTAAGAGATTTTTTATTTATGGAATAGTTGGCTGGAGCATGGAAATCGTCTGGACGGGACTATATTCCCTGACACACGGCAATGCCAGTCTTGAAGCTTATACAAGCCTCTGGATGTTTTTTATATATGGAAGTGCTATTTTCCTGGAGCCTTTGCATGATATAATCCAAAGATGGAATATATTTTTGAGAGGTATCATTTGGGTTGTCATAATCTGGGGAATAGAATATTCGACTGGCAAGATATTGTTGAATATACTTCATGTATATCCTTGGAGGTATTATGGAAAATTCGCCGTAGAGGGGCTTGTGCGGATAGACTATGCACCTGCGTGGTTTATAGCCGGACTGCTTTTTGAAAGGGTTCATAAAACCCTTGATAGGGTTGTAATTAAGCAAAAAACCTAGATATAAATATTACATTTATATTAAATGTTTGAAAATATTACACTTGCGGACTATAATATAAAATTAGTATAACTATAGTATACACTGAATATGTGTATACTTTTTTTGTTGTGAGGGAAATTATTGGGAAATTGGGGTTCTCATGCTGGAAACATAGTTTTTAGCGTGAGTTTATTCTAGGGGGACTAATGAATTACGATACTATTTCTTTAAATGAAAAGCAGGTAAAGACCATACAAAAGAAGTCTGCCAAAAAGAAAAAGAAAAAGGGCAGACTTAGAAGTCTTTTGGGATTTCTGATTTTTGAGTTCATATTTTTGTCAATAACAACACCACTGCTTATATTCTACGGGCCTTTTGATAATGTAAAAAGAACTGCCACGGGAATGGTTTGGAACTCAATGACAAAACAGGTTGTAGCTAAAACCTTTTTGTCCGACAAAGCTATTGCAAAAATACTTGGTGACGGATATGCGATATCCAATGTAAATACAGAAGATATAAAAATGCTGAACTTTGGTGTAAAACATAACAACAACCTTGAATATTTTGATGTTGAGAGCAGAAATTTCAAGGGGAAAATGATTATAGTAGATGACCCTACACGTATCAAGGTAGGGTATTCAAGCAAAATGCCCAAGGCAGGGGAAACCACTAGTAGTATTGCAAGACGGAATGGGGCAGTGGCTGCCATTAACGGAGGAGGCTTTATTGATACAGGTTGGGCAGGAACCGGAGGAGTGGCCCTTGGCTTTGTAATAAACAACGGTAAATATGTCAGCGGAAAGCTGACTAATAACTATACAAAAAGGGATACCATAGCCTTTACCAAAGATGGTATGTTGATTGTAGGAAAACATTCCCAAGCAGAATTAGCTAAATATAACATAAAAGAGGGAATAAGTTTCGGCCCGCCATTGATTGTAAACGGAAAGCCTACTATTAACAAAGGCGATGGAGGTTGGGGCATATCTCCGAGAACCGCAATAGGTCAAAGAGAGGATGGATCGGTAATGCTTCTGGTTATTGACGGAAGAAGCCTTAAGTCCTTTGGAGCAACATTAAAAGAGGTTCAGGATATTATGTTGGAACACGGAGCGGTAAATGCTGCAAACCTTGATGGAGGTTCATCAGCTACCATGTACTATGACGGAAAAGTTGTAAATACCCCGTCGGATGCTTTAGGAGAAAGAACAGTAGCTACGGCATTTGTTGTAATGCCTTAGAAAAGGAGAAACGTTGTGAAAAATATAGCTAAATGGTATAAATGGATACTCCTTGCAGTGATATTCCAGTTCGGCGTGTTATTGTATATGAATAATGTTTTTTTATCTACAAATGTTGATGTAAGTGTATCTGAGAACTCAGCTGTAAAACAAAAACCTTCCACAGGCGAGTTTAAGGTGCCGGAAGGAGCACAAATGATCAGTATGTCCTTTAATGCAAAGTTTGGAGCGTATCTGAACGACGGGGAACTGCATGTGGTTGACGTAGACAAAGGAAAAAGTAAAACTGTGGCAGGAACTGGAAGTGACAAAATTACCTATTTCCGTTGGCTCCCTGACAGGGATATGGTAATTTACTCTTCAGATACAAAAAACGGACAGAACGGTACAGTTCAGGTTTCCACATATGAAGCTGATTCAGAAACATCAAGAGATTATCCTGAACTGTCAGGACTTCCTGCAAAAAGTCAGGTAAAAGATATTGAACTTTCACCTTATACAAATATGGTTTATGCTAAGGTTCAGACTTCAGATTCAAGGGCAAGGATAATCAGGTTTAATGTAATGGGTCAATACGCTCGTGTTATGACTGTGGATTCCAGTATTGTTATAAAAGAGTGCACCTACACAAACAAGCTTGTTTATCAGGAAAAGGGAAAACAGATAAATATATATGACGGAATAAAGAAAGCCAACAGCAGAGTTCCTATAGACGTAAATAACGTTACAGTTCTGGGGATTGATTTGAATGATACCTTGTATATAGGTGCATTGGATGAAAACGGTATGGTAACACAGATTTATTCACAGAAGATAGAAGACAATAGCGAATTGACTGATAACTGGACAAAAATGAGTATGAAAGAAACAGCAGCTCCTGAAAATGTTGTTGTGACAGGAAATGGAAATCTCTATATTAATAATAAAAACGAAAACAAGGTTATAAACCTGAAAAATGACCTCAAGGCTTCATATAGAGGTGAGTTTATTGAGATTTTGGAAGGTGTTCTTGTATCAAAGGATGAAAATAAAGTTAATATTACGTCTTTAAAGGAATACTAAAATATCTATGTTTATTTCCTGAATAATAGGGTATTATTAAATTAAGTTTTAAGAATTATTTATATTGATGGAGGAATAATTTATGTCAGATAAAATAACTAATATTTCAAAGGATTTATTTGAATCAGACGTTTTAAAATCAGATAAACCCGTTGTTGTTGATTTTTGGGCATCATGGTGCGGCCCTTGCAGAATGGTTGCTCCAATTATGGAAGAACTCGCAACTGAATTTGACGGTAAAGCCCGGATAGCAAAGGTTAATGTTGATGAAGAGGGTGAGCTTGCGGCTCAGTTCAGAATAATGAGCATACCTACTGTTATGGTATTCAAGAGTGGGGAAGCAGTTGAGAAGATAGTTGGTGCAAGGTCAAAGGACGAATTTGCAGAATTAATTCAAAAGCATTTATAAAAAATTATATATATAATAAATATTAAAAACACGCTATCTGATTTTGGGGGCGTGTTTTTGTTTTATAAAAAATTAGTAGATAATAAAGGACATTTCATGTTATCATGGAATAAGTACCAATATACACAGTATTTTCCATAAAACAGGGGGATAAAATTTATGTCAGGAGAAAAAATATTTTCAACCTCATTTTTTGGTTATAACAAAAAAGATGTTAATTCATATCTTGAAAAAATAAATAAAGAATACGAAGATAAACTAAAAATAAAAGAGCGAGAAATTGTTGATATAAAAACTCAGTATAGAGATATGAAAAACAAGTATGACGAAATCAGTACAAGTTTGGCTGAGATAAAAGAAAACCGTGAAAGAGTGGCAAATGCATTAATTACAGCTCAGGAGCAGGCAAAGAATATTATTGAAGAAGCGAAGAAAAAAGCTGTTGATGAAAAGAAAAAGTTGGAGCAACAAGTTGAAAAGGAAAAAGAAAAGCTTGTAGATATTAAGCAAGAACTAAAGGTTCTTAAAGTCGAGGTTGTTGATACTTTGAAAAAATATGAGGGTCAGCTTTCTGATTTTATTAAGGAAGAAAAAACTTGAATATTGAAATAAACTAAACTATAATTTATCTAATAGCTTTTTTAAGTGTAAACTTTTTGAGTTGGTTAAATATAATATATATATGAATAGATTAAATGCTGTGAATGGGAAGAGTAAGTATTCATCAGATTTAAGAGAGCCGGCGGTCGGATAAAACGGCAGGTGAGAGTCCGGTACTGATATTACTGAAGGCAGCCCTGGAGTAGCTTTTCCAACGCAGAATATTATAGAATATTGTGTTAGTAGAAAAAGACGTTGAGGCCACGTTACAGGCTGATGGTGTAAGCAATAGATTATCTGTTGCCGCACTTTATTGAGAGAATGCTTTATGGCATTAATTAGGGTGGTACCGCGGAAACCTTCGTCCCTGTTTATACAAGGACACGGGTTTTTTTTATTGCTAAAAAAGATTAAGCCGCTGGGCTTCTAAAAAATAAGAAAAGGGGAGATTTTCATGGAAGAAATTCTGGAAATTTTGGAACATAATAGCAAGGCTACTGCGGATGAAATAGCAGTTATGCTTGGTCTGCCTGTAGAAGAGGTAAAGGCGGCGATTAAGCAATATGAGGCCGACAATGTAATAGTTGGCTATAGTACTCTTGTTAATTGGGATAAAACTCAAAAAGAGAAGGTTACGGCTCTTATAGAAGTAAAGGTAACACCACAAAGGGGTCTTGGTTTCGATAAAATCGCCGACAGAATTTACAAGTACCCTGAGGTTACAGCCTGCTACCTGATGTCAGGAGGATTTGACCTTACAGTTATTATTGAGGGACGAACCATGAAAGAGGTAGCTCTGTTTGTTTCAGAAAAGCTTGCACCTCTGGAATCCGTTCTTAGTACATCAACGCACTTTGTTCTGAAGAAATTCAAGGACAAAGGTACAATCTTTGAAGAGAAGGTTGTGGACAGAAGGGAGCAGATATTCCTATGATAATGAAGGATATGATTTTGGATAAAATAAAAAAGGTACCGCCTTCAGGTATCAGAAAATACTTTGACCTAATTAATGAAATGACAGACGTTATATCTCTTGGGGTAGGGGAGCCGGATTTTATTACTCCTTGGAACATAAGAGAGGCGGGTATTTACTCTCTGGAAACCGGGCATACACAATATTCGTCAAATGCGGGTTTTATTGAACTAAGAGAGGAAATCAGCAAATATCTTAGCAACAAGTTTGACCTCCACTATAACCCTGAAAACGAAATTCTGGTTACGGTAGGAGGTAGTGAAGGGATCGATGCTGCATTAAGAGCCCTTGTAGGTCCCGGAGACGAAGTAATAATTCCTGAACCGAGTTTTGTGGCATACAAAGGGTGTACAGGTTTTACCGGAGCTACCCCCGTTACAATAGAACTAAAGCAGGAAGACGATTTCAAATTAACTGCAAAACAGCTTGAAGCTGCAATAACAGATAAAACAAAAGTTGTTATAATTCCGTTTCCCAATAATCCTACCGGGGCAATAATGGGCAAGGAAGACCTGTATGAGCTTGTTCAGGTTCTGAAAGACAAGGATATTGTGGTTTTGTCTGATGAAATTTACTGTGAACTAACTTATGAAGGAAAGCATACTTCCATTGCAAGTTTTCCTGAAATGAAAGATAGGACTCTTGTAATAAACGGATTTTCCAAGTCCTTTGCAATGACCGGATGGCGTCTGGGATATGCCTGCGGACATAAGGACTTGATAAATGAAATGAAGAAAATACATCAGTATGCTATCATGTGTGCTCCTACAACCGCCCAGGATGCTGCTATTGAAGCACTTCGAAACAGTGAAGATGATGTAATAATGATGTCAAAGGAATATAACAGGAGAAGAAGGGTAGCAATTGACGGTTTTAGAAAAGCCGGTTTTTCATGCTATGAACCCAAAGGTGCATTTTATGTTTTTCCATGCATTAAGAAAACAGGCCTTAGTTCTGAGGATTTCTGCGAAAAACTTCTTATTGAGAAAAAAGTACTTGTAGTGCCGGGAACGGCTTTCGGGGAATGTGGAGAAGGTTATGTGCGTGCATGTTATGCTTCGTCAATGGATAATATAATTGAAGCTATGAAAAGAATTAAGGAGTTTGCTGATAAATATTGATTTGTGCAGAGGTACAAAAAGAGTCGGAGGATGAAATGTACAGGTTGGTGGCAATTGATTTAGATGGAACCTTGCTGGATACTAACAAAGAAATTTCAGAGAGAAATAAAACTGCTATACATATGGCAAAGGAAAAGGACGTAAAGATTGTAATATGTTCGGGAAGAGTTTATTCAGGTGCAAGGATTTACGCCAAGCAGCTGGGTATTATGGATCCTATAATAGCATGCAACGGTGCAATTATAAGGGAAAATACCGATGGCAAGGTAATTTACTCTGATTTCATGGATACAGCGGATTGTCTTAAAATACTGGATATTTTTCATGAGAACAACATATATTATCATGTTTATGCCGGAGAAACCATGTTGACTGAGAGACTTGATTATAACTCTCTAAAGTACTATGAAAAGAACAAGGCTCTTCCTCCAAAGGACAGGGTGGAAATTGACATAGTTACGGATATGGAAACAAAGCTCAGAGAGTTGGACGGAAAAGTACTTAAATTTGTTGCAGTCTCTGATGATTCTCAACTTTTAGCAACTGTAAGAAAGAAACTGTCTGTTGTTGAAACGGTTGACGTAACAAGCTCCAACTATAATAATTTTGAAGTTGTTAATAAGGGTGTCAACAAAGGAAAGGCTCTGGAACGTTTGGCTGAGGTATTGAAAATTCCGTCTCATGAAATGATTGCCATTGGAGATAATGAAAATGATATACCTATGTTCGATTTTGTCGGTCTTGGAATTGCAATGGGAAATGCCGAAGACTGTGCAAAAGAGGCAGCTGATTTTATAACTGCATCAAATACCGAGGATGGAGTAGCCAAGGCAATAGAAAAATTCATCCTTGGTTAAAAATAATAGCAGAAATCTGATATGTCGGATATAATAAAAGTATTACTTAATTTGAAAGGGATGATTAAATGCTTGAACTGGAAGAATACAAGCTGGAGCTTCAGGGCTTGAAAAGCAATTTAGAGGAAATGAGGGCTTCACTT
>JAEYNY010000009.1 GCA_023412275.1 Bacillota bacterium | reverse complement strand
GTCATTTTCAATTCTCACCAGTAAGTCACCTTTTTTTACAAACTGATTTTCTTTAACATTTACTGCAGACAGAGTACCTTGTGCCTGCGCTTTCACCGTTTCCCTGCTTGCATAGGAAAATCTGCTTTCTTCTTTAGAGCTTACCTCTGTACCGTTAGTGAGCTTGAAATCAACACTGCTGGCCATGGATTCATCTGTTAAAGGTCCAGGATTATTTACAGTAACTATCACATCTCTTACCATTCCTCCTGTAGATGCTGTATGAGTGTTGTCACCGATTTCAGTAACTACACCGCTTATAGTATCTGTAAATTGCTGTAAATTAATGTTGACTGACTGTCCTATTTTTACATATGGAACGTTTGCCGTACTTAACGGAACAGATAATTTAAGCTTTGAAGTATCCGTGATAGTGAAAAGACTCATTCCGTTGTTTATATTGTCTCCTTTTACTACTGAAACGCCGGTTACCTTACCGCTAAATGGTGCAGTAACGGTCATATTGGAATAGTTTTTTGATGTATTGCTTTCACTTAATTGTTGCTGATCAATAGAATTCTGGATTTTCTGAATCTGGAGCTTTGCGTCAGTATCATCCATTTCATAAAGGAGCTCACCCTTTTTTACGGTATCTCCTTCTTTTTTATATGACTTGATTATTTTGCCCTGAACATTTGACATAACATCTGATGTACTGGCAGACTCAATTGTTCCTGATCCTGAAAGACTTACCTCGATATTACCCCTGGTTACTTGTGTAGTCCTTTTTGCTGATGCTGTTGTACTCTTTGATTCTCTTTGTCTAACTACAAGGAATATACCCACTGCTACAGCCAAAACAACCACCAGTGATATCACAAGTGTTATAATTTTTTTACGACTCCACTTTTTAGTACCTTTCCCCATTAAATCCACCTCTTCAAAATAAGTAAAATACATAGTTCTTTATAAAATACTATTAAATTTTTATGTTTTCCCTGTGTTTGAATTGTGAACAAACTGTAAATGGTTCAAAAAACTAGAAATAAATAAAAAAAGACAGTCTGCTTATTAAAGCAAACTGCCTCGTTTGTTTTCTATAATTTATTTAGCTATGTCTGTAGTCAATAATTCTCTTGCTCTTTTTTTCACTTCTGGGAAGGCTGCCAATACGACTTGCCTCGGCTATAATATGTATTCCGATTCTTTTTTTAAATAAGTCAACGATGTTGGATTCTATTTCCTCACGTTCAGTATCTCCGTCGGAATTATATTCAACCTTGAGGGTCATAACATCCTTTCCATTCAAATGGTCAATAATAATCTGGTACTCACTGCTTGCTCCGTCAACATCCTTCAGTATCTCGTCAATCTGGCCGGGATAGATGTTCACTCCCTTTACCTTAACCATGTCATCAGTACGACCAATAATCCTGTCAATACGTGGATATTCCAGACCACACTTACATTTACCCGGAATAATTCTGGTCAAGTCTCTTGTTCTGTATCTCAACAGCGGTGCACCCTCTTTTCGAAGGGTGGTTATTACCAACTCACCAACCTCTCCCACCGGGAGAACCTCCTCAGTTACAGGGTCAATTATTTCAAAGTAAAGGTAATCATCGTAATAGTGCATCCCGTCGTGGCAAGGACAGTCAATGGCTATTCCCGGTCCATAAATCTCTGTAAGGCCGTAAATATCATAAATATCAATGTTAAGCTCATTTTTGATACGCTGTCTCATTTTTTCTCCCCAGCGTTCTGAACCTATAATGCCTTTCCTTAAATGAATATCAGAACCTATTCCTCTTTTTTCAACCTCTTCCGCCAGTACAAGTGCATAGGATGATGTTCCGATAATAACAGTAGATTTTAAATCCATCATCATTTGAAGCTGTTTGTCAGTATTGCCGGGGCCCATGGGAACAGCCATTGCACCAAGTCTTTCAGCCCCTGCCTGAAATCCTATGCCCGCTGTCCATAGTCCGTAACCCGGGGTAATCTGAACCCTGTCAAGGGGTGTAACTCCTGCTATGTTAAAGCTTCTTGACATCATTTCTGCCCAATCTGAGACATCCTGAGCAGTGTAAGGTATAATTATTGGTTTACCTGTGGTTCCGGATGATGAATGTATTCTGATAATCTGTTCATCCGGTACCGACTGTAATCCAAGGGGATAAGCATCTCGTAGTTCTTCCTTTACAGTAAAAGGAAGATTTTTAATCTGTTCAAGGGATTTTATATCAACAATGTTTACACCGTTTTTTTGAAATTTATCCTTGTAAAATGGACTGTTTTGGCTTATGTTTACCAGTAATTTTTTCAAAAGTTCAAACTGGTCTATGCTCATCTAAACTCATCTCTTCTCTTTATTATTTTTCTTTATTATACAAATTTTTGCATTTATTGTCTATAATTTTGATAAAATCATAGACCTCCGAAATGCTCCTTCCTTAAGCGGCTGTAGTAATCCACTACATTCCTTTCATAGTCGTCTTCCATCAGGTTTGAAGTAAGGAGAAAATCCGCAGTTGACTGATTCATTGCAACCGGAATATCATACAAAACTGCTATTCTGAGTAGCGCCTTTACGTCAGGATCATGTGGCTGTGAAGTAAGCGGATCCCAGAAGAATATCATAAAGTCAACTTCACCATTGGCAATGCATGCACCTATCTGCTGGTCGCCTCCAAGAGGTCCGCTTTTAAACTTCTTAACCGGCAATCCTGTGCTTTCGGTAATCATTTTTGCTGTTGTTCCAGTTCCGCATAAAAAATGCCTGCAAAGTATGTCTGATTTGCTTTTTGCCCAGTTAATCAAGTCTTGTTTTCTGTTATCATGTGCTATTAATGCTATGTGCTTCTGCTTGCCAAGTTTGTTTGTGCTCATAGTTTTATCCCCCTGTAATTGTACGTTTAATTGTGTCATTTATGTTATGTTGTTTTCAGGCTTTTTTTATTAACTCAACAGTTGCTTCATATCCCATTTCAAATGCTTTCTGGTTCAGCTCTCTGAATTTTTGAGGAACATTCTCAATGATAGCATCAAGCATTATTTCTCTTGTAAAGGTCATTTTACCTACAGCTGTGGCAGCTCCCAGTAAAACTACGTTTACAGCCTTTACATTGCCTGCCTTTTCTGCTATAGAATACCCATCTATAAAATAGACTTCCTGTGAATTATCTCTTATATATTTAATTATTTCTTCATTATCATAATGAGAGTTTCCAAGTGATGCCGACACAGGCTTTATTACCTGAGTATTAACAATACAACAGCCTTTTTTGGAAAGTCTCGGAATACTTCGTGCGGCTTCTGCAAGCTCAAAGGCTATAATCATATCGGCACCCCCCAATGGGATTACAGAGCCGGATTTTTCGCTGTCTATACGTACATGGCTGACAACGCAACCGCCTCTTTGGGACATACCTATAGTTTCAGCGGTTCTTGCAAAACAGCCCTGATTGATAGCTGCCGCGGCTATAAGTCTAGAGGCAAGCACTGTCCCCTGTCCTCCGACACCTGATATCAATATATCGAATTTACTCATTTTCTTCACCTCCTATGGCATTAAAGGGGCATACATTTGTACATAGCCCACAGCCGTAGCAAAGTGACGGTTCTATACTGACTTTGCCGTCAATAAATGATATTGCAGGACATCCAATATCAGTAATACATTTTTTGCAATTTTTACAATTCTCTTTAATGGTGTATTTTATAGGCGGCTTGAAAAGAGCAATACAAGGAGCTTCAAAGATTACTACTGAAGGGCCTTTGTATTCTACCGCTTTTTTGATTATTTCTACAGCACTGCTAAAATCAAGAGGATTGCCTTTAACAATGTGTCCCACTCCACAGGCCTTTACCATTCCATTGATATCTATTTTTTCAGATATGTTGTTCATCATTGTTTTACCTGTTCCGGGGTGAGGCTGATGACCTGTCATAGCGGTAGTACTGTTATCCAATATGACCACTGTAATATCAGTATTGTTATATACTGCATTTATAATGCCGGGTATTCCTGTATGGAAGAATGTGGAGTCTCCGATAAAAGCTATATGCTTTGCATCAGCTTGGGCTCTTTTAATCCCTTGTGCCACCGTAATTCCAGCACCCATACAAAGGCAGGTATCTACCATATCCAAGGGTTTTGCATTTCCAAGAGTATAACAGCCTATATCACCAGTAAATACTGCCTTCTGTCCTTTCATTGCCATTTTGACAGCATAGAAGGAAGCTCTGTGAGGACATCCTGCACAAAGTACCGGCTGTCGTACAGGAAGTTCAGGCGATGCTGTATTTTTAATCTTTTCTATTTGAATATTGAGATATTTTGCAAGTGCCTCGTAGACCAATTCAAATGTGTACTCCCCTGCAAATGGCAGATGCCCGGTCTTTTTACCAAGTATTCTTGTTTTCTGCTGTTTTGATGCACAAAGCATGGCTATTTCCTCTTCAAGAACAGGGTCAAGCTCTTCGAATACAAGAACTTCGTCCAGCCCTTCAAGGAAGCAGGATGCCGCCTCCTGAGGCAATGGATAAGGAGTTCCCACCTTAAACAGCTTTACATTGGTATTTAATTTTTCCAAGGCCTCCACTACATATGAATATGCAACACCTGACGCAGCAACACCAAATTTTACATCTTTGCCTTCAACCTTGTTGAAACTGATGCCTGAAAAAATACTACTTAGCTTATGCTGAAGTTCTTCAATATGAATATGCTTCTTGTAAGCAAGACTAGGAAATATAACCCATCTGGGGTCTTTCACGAAGCCCTCAATTTTATGGTCGAGTCTTTTTTCATCTACATCTATAGTTGCACAAGAATGACATATCCTTGTAGTAGGTCTTAAAAATACAGGCAGTTCCACCATTTCTGACAATTCAAAAGCATATTGAATCATTTCATATGCTTCTTCAGGTGATGATGGGTCAAGTACAGGAAGATTGGAGTATCTTGCAAAATGCCTTGTATCCTGCTCAGTCTGGGATGAAAAAGGCCCCGGGTCGTCAGCAACCAGTACTACCATGCCACCCTTTACTCCAATATACGCCAGACTCATAAGAGGGTCAGATGCAACATTCAATCCTACCTGCTTCATAGTTACCATGGTTCTGGCACCTGAATACGCTGCACCCGCAGCTACTTCCATGGCAGATTTTTCATTTACAGACCATTCAACATATATATCACCGGGATTATTACGGGCTACTGTTTCAAGTACCTCTGTAGAAGGGGTTCCGGGGTACCCTGTTACGATATTTACCCCTGCTCTTATAGCACCAAGGGCTATGGCCTCGTTACCCATAAGTAGTTTCTTAGACATTTTACCTCCCCTGAGCCAAAACGGCTCAAAAACTAATATAATAGAAAAATTATATCATATTTAATACGGATTTCGCAAAAATTCGTCAAATATCCGCTTAAAATCATATATTCCTAATTAATTTAAATTTTCCTTTAAAAGATAATACTTTTATTTATTGGGTACATACAGTAATATTAGTATAATACATACCGATAATATTTTATGGGAGGGTTTCTTATGAAGATGATAGTTGCAATTGTAAGGCCGGAAGCCTTTGAAGATGTAAAGCAGGCTCTTTTTAATGCAAAAGTTGCAAAAATGACAGTAAGCCACGTAAAAGGCTGTGGACAGCAGATGGGATACACTGAAAGCTATCGTGGTAGTGTAACGGAAGTAAATCTTTTGAACAAAATCAGATTTGAAATCTGCGTGAATGATGACTATGTTAAACCAACCGTAGATGCCATAATGGAAACTGCAAGAACCGGAAACATCGGAGACGGTAAAATTTTTGTACTTCCAATCGAAGAGTGTTATCGTATCAGAACAGGAGAAGAAGGCTCAGAGGCTATCGGCTAGGATAGTACTAGTAAAGCAGAATTAAGGACAGGTGCCTGTTTAGGCATCTGTCCATTTAGTCGTATTATTTTTGGAGAATGAACCCATGAGTAAGAAAAAAATAACTTTAATTATAATTCCAGTTGCTATATTATTCCTACTAGTTGCCTTATTTATTTATAATTCAACTTTTACTATTGAAAATAACAATAAGGTTATTAAGCATAAAATAGAAGCATTTATTAACAAAGGAACAACCCCTGAAACAAAAATAACTTTAAAGAACGAAATTCGGATTGCGAATATTAAAATCATTTCTTTTGCTACTTCTTCCTCCGAAGGAAATAGCTTCGGATATTGCACATTAGCAGAAAGCCCATTTAAAGAAAAATTCAAAATAAAATCAGTTAGATATGGTACCGGGTTGATAGATCTGCCTGTTATTAGTACAAAAAGTGGTAAATATCTAATTGTTATAGGGAAAGAGTATAATAAAAAAGCTACAACATATGTTAAAGTCAAGCTAGATGATAATAATTATACATTTAATACTAAAATTCCATATTTCATTTTTTATAAAAAAGTTCCCAATGATATTACTACCTCAGAAGTAGCAGAATTTACGTTCTATGATAAAAACCATAAAGAAATCCCCTATTCGGATATAATGGAATAGTTATAAGAATAATTTGTATATCAACTAATAAAAGCAGCATTAGGTGACCTAGTGCTGCTTTTATTTCATGTATATAGTATATGAAGATCAGTAGCATATAGACGAACCTAAATTAAAAACATACGAAATATTTGGTACAAATATAATTTTGTATGTGAAGAAAATCTGGTATTTAATATAATATATATAAGGAATAATAACTATTGATTCCTTTACATAGTAGGCTTTTATTAAATTACCGGAGGACAGTCATGGATAGAATAAAAATTGGAAAATACAGACACTTCAAAGGAAATGAATACAGGGTGCTTAATATAGCCAAACATAGTGAAACATTGGAGGAAATGGTTGTTTACCAGGCTCTTTACGGAGATTTCGGAATTTGGGTCAGACCTGCTGCAATGTGGAATGAAATAATTGAAAGGGATGGTTTGACTTTCAGAAGGTTTGAGTATATTGGTGAGTAATTCAAAAATATAGTTAACAAAACGTCATGAAATATCATATCCTATAACGATGTCACAATCAGGAGGATATAATATGTTCGACAAAAGAACAAAACAGCCCATTGAGGTAGTAGATATCACCAGTCCCGCGATGAATTCCATGTTAGGAAGATATTTCATCGGTCAAACCCAGATGCTGAATTTTGGTAATAAATACGATGCCTGGGGCGGTATTATTAATCCAAATGATTCAGGAGTTAATCTCTATTTTGACATTTTTACTATTACGAACTTTTCATTACAAAACTATACCGCAGAAATTTGGCTTAACGCTAAGACGCCAAGAAAAGCCAAAGTCTCCTCTACAGTTACCCCGTCAAATCAGGCTATATCTCCACCACCGCGACCAAAAGCCATAATGGAGTATGCTGATTATTTAGCAGAACCGCTAATAAAAGGTGTGAATATTTTTGATAGAATTGTTGCCCGGAATTCCACCCTTGTAAGTGACTCACACCAAGGCTCAATAATTATAGGTCCCGGGGGCTCGTTTTCAATACTTTTGAAATCACCGGGGCAGCAAAGCATTACCGGAACAATCGTATTGACTTGGTGGGAAGAAAAAGTATAATTAATCAGTTTAATTGTGTTCAGGAGGAGCAACCATGAACTTAGCATTTATAAAAAATGAAAAACAGCCTGAAAAAGTTATCGTACTCTCTGATGCTGTATATCATTCATACCTTGGGAAGTACTTTCTGGGGCAAACAGAATTTATAACCTTTGGGGATTCTTATAATGGCTGGGGAGCACTGATCAACCCTGATAATTCAAATGTAAATATGTTTTTGAATGCTTATACTATTTCCAACTTTGCCAGTGTACCATTAACTGCTGAAGGCTGGTTAAGTTCCGTGCTTCCCGGGAAACCAAAATCATCCCCATATTTTGCTGCCGGGAACCAATCCATAACTCCCCCGCCTATGCCCGAGGTTAAAATCCAAAATGCAAGCATGGTATCACCAACACCAACTGGCGGTACGTATACATTTGTCAGAAGGGTGGAACCGAATGAAACACTTACAAAGCACGACTTCCAAGGTATGTACATTATACCTCCGGGAAGTTCCTTTGCTTTATTCTTTTTATCTCCGGGTAAAGAGCAGGTACAGACCAGAGTGGCCTTCGGCTGGTGGGAGGAAAAAGTAAATTTATAAAAAACACAAATCCATCAAGGTTATATATAACGCCGACAAATTTGTGTTTTTTATATTGTAATCTTAACTTATGACAATTCAAACGCTCCTGTATACAATTGGTAATACTTTCCTTTTTGTTTGATCAGATCATTGTGACTTCCCCTTTCAATAATCTGACCTTGTTCCAATACCATAATCACATCAGAATTTTTAACAGTAGAAAGCCTGTGCGCAATTACAAATACTGTTCTTCCTCGCATGAGTCTGTCCATTCCTTCTTGAACAATTGCCTCAGTCCTTGTATCAATACTGGAAGTTGCTTCATCCAGAATCAAAACCGGTGGGTCTGCAATAGCAGCTCTTGCAATAGTCAGCAATTGTCTTTGACCTTGAGACAGATTCCCTCCATCTCCTGTAATGATCGTTTCATATCCATTAGGTAAATGCTTAATAAACATATGAGCATTTGCAAGCTTTGCTGCCGCAATAACCTCTTCGTCCGATGCATTTAATTTTCCATATCTTATATTGTCTGCAACTGTTCCCGTAAATAGATGAGCATCCTGTAGCACTATTCCCAATGAACTTCTTAAATCGTTCTTTTTAATTTTGTTAATATTAATACCGTCATATCGTATTTTTCCATCTTGAATATCATAAAATCTGTTGATTAAATTTGTAATAGTTGTTTTTCCCGCTCCGGTGGCACCTACAAAAGCAACCTTTTGTCCTGGCTTTGCATAAAGACTTATGTTGTGGAGTATAATTTTATCTTCTCTATAACCAAAATCCACATCATCAAAAACTACTTCACCCAAAAGCTTTGTATAGGTAACGGTACCATCACTATGGGGATGCCTCCAAGCCCATATCCCGGTACGTTCTACAGATTCTGAAAGTTCACCCTGCTCATTTTCATTTACATTAACCAAAGACACATACCCCTGGTCTACCTCTGGTTTTTCATCAAGAAGCTTAAAGATTCGGTCAGCTCCGGCCAAAGCCATTACTATAAAATTAAACTGCTGAGAAGCCTGACCTGTAGTCTGGCTAAAGCTTCTGGTTAATTGAAGAAAAGATGCCAATGCTCCAACTGTAAAACCACCAAAGCCTGAAATTGCCAGTATTGCACCAACAATAGAAATCAGTACATAGGTTAAGTTTCCGATATTTCCAAGTATAGGCATTAATATATTTGCAAATTTATTGGCATTATTTGCACTATCACAAAGGCTGTCATTCAATTTATCAAAATTAAGTTTTGCTTCTTCTTCATGGCAAAATACCTTTACAACCTTTTGACCTTCCATCATTTCTTCAACATAGCCATTAAGTTTACCGATGTCCCTTTGCTGAAGTCCGAAATACAGACCGCTCTTCCCACCGATTACCTTTATTACGTAAAACATAACAGTTATGGCTATCATTTGTACAATCGTCAGTGGTATGCTTAAAAAAATCATTGAAAAGAATACACTTACAATTGTGATAACTGAAGCCAACAGCTGTGGTATACTTTGGCTTATCATCTGCCTTAATGAATCAGTATCGTTTGTATATAAACTCATAAGCTCCCCATGAGAATGAGTATCAAAGTGACTTATGGGTAAAGTTTCCATATGGGCAAACATATCATCTCTTATCTTCTTTAATGAGCCTTGAGATATTACAATCATAATTCTATTAAATACATAGTTAGTCAAAACTCCTACAAGATAAATTGAGGCGATGGTTAATATAGCTTTTAACAGTGGCCCAAAATCAGCAGCTCCCGTTTTATTTAAGAGTGGGGTTATATAATCATCAATAAGATTTCTCAAAAATAATGTACCCGCAACATTTGAAAGAGAGCTGATAAATATACATATTACAACAATAACAAATAAAAATTTGTATTCCTTTAATACATAAGATAGTAATCTTTTTAAAACTTTCATTGGATTCTCAATACCTCTGCCTTTTGGATTACCTTTCTTCATCACTATCAGCCCCCTTCACTTGAGATTCGTAAACTTCAGTATATATAGCATTTGAATTTAAAAGTTCCTCATGTGTTCCAATGCCATCAATCTTACCGTCATTGAGTACAATGATTTTATCTGCCTCCTGAACTGAAGATATACGCTGTGCAATTATCAGTTTAGTGGTATCAGGAATACTCTCTTTAAATGCTTTTCTTATTAGCGCATCGGTTTTAGTATCCACAGCACTTGTAGAATCATCTAAAATCAAGATTTTAGGCTTTTTCAGCAATGCTCTTGCAATACACAGTCTTTGCTTTTGTCCCCCGGATACATTTGTTCCGCCCTGTTCAATATATGTATCATATTTCTCAGGGAAGTTTTGTATAAATTCATCTGCATGAGCCTGCTTGCAGGCAGCAATTATTTCTTCGTCTGTTGCTTGTTTATTTCCCCATCTTAAGTTTTCTTTTATTGTCCCGGAGAATAACACATTTTTCTGAAGCACCATAGAGACTTCATTTCTAAGAGTTTCTATATCATACTCTCGTACATCTATACCACCGACTTTTATTGAGCCTTGTGTTACGTCATATAGCCTTGGAATAAGCTGAACAAGAGTTGATTTACCGCTTCCTGTCCCCCCTATAATTCCAATAGTCTCTCCTGACTTTATTTCTATATTAATGTTTTCAAGGATTAGATTGTCCTCTTTTTTGCTATAGCTGAAATTAACATCACTAAAATTTATAGAACCGTCCCTTACTTGATAAATTGGTTTGTCACAGTTGGATAAATCGCTTTTTTCATCAAGTACTTCTACAATTCTATCTGCTGAAGACTTTGCTATAATTGTCATTAGGAGCACCATTGATAACATCATAAGACTCATCAAAATGTTGGTGGTATATGTGAAGAAGCTCATAAGCTCCCCTGTAGACATAGAACCTGCCACGATCAGCTTTGCCCCAAGCCATGACAAAAGTAATATACTTGCATTCATTGTAAACTGCATTATAGGAGAATTAAATATAATTATCTTTTCAGCTTTTATAAAGTTATCGTATATGCTTTTTGAGGCTTTATAAAATTTATTTGTTTCATACCCTTCTCTTACATAAGCCTTTACAGCACGAATTCCGGTTAGGTTTTCCTGTACGCTGGCATTTAAATCATCATACTTTCTAAACACGTTTTTAAAATGAGGATGCGCGCTTGTCATAATAAAATACAATGCCGATCCGAGAAAAATTATGGCTCCAACAAATATTAAAGCAAGTCTTGCATTTAGGTAAAAGCTCATTACCAGAGCTGAAATCATCATCAGCGGAGGCCTTGCAAACATTCTTAAAGCCATTTGGTAAGCATTTTGTACATTTGTAACATCTGTAGTCAATCTGGTCACCAACCCGGCTGTTGAAAATTTATCTATACTTGAAAAAGAAAAGCTTTGTATTTTATCATACATTCCCTTTCTCAGGTTTCTTGCAAAACCTGAAGATGCCCTTGCAGCATATTTTCCTGCCAAAACACCAAAGGATAAAGAGAATATAGATACTATTACCATTATTGCTCCGATAGTAAGTACATATTTCATATTTCCTTTTTCTACCCCATTGTCAATAATCCATCCCATTAATAATGGAATAGCTATTTCCATTGCCACTTCCAATGCTATATATACCGGTGTGACTATAGAATCTCTTTTAAATTCCTTTACATAGCTTAATAGTTTTTTAATCATGTTTCTCATCCCTTTTTTAAATGACATTAATCCGCTATTTTATCAGATAATCTATTAATAAGACTGACCAATATTTCCTTTTCTTCACTATTCAATCCGTCTTCTAAGGACTTCTCGAATTCAAGTATACGGTCATATATTTTATTTTGGATTTCTATTCCCTTTTCAGTAAGTATTATCTTTTTAAGCCTTGCATCTTCAGAAACACTTATTCTCTTAATGTATCCTTTTTTCTCCATCAATTGGAGTACACTGGTTACGGAAGAACGTCTTATATCGAACTCCTCTTCTATATCCTTTTGAAATATATCCCTTATAGCAGATTCATTATAAACAAAACCAAGAATCCTACTTTGAATACTTGTTAATCCATACTGCCTGACTTCCAAGCCTATTCTCCTATGAATTCTTTTATAAAAAATACTGATTAATTTTCCTATATGAACATCATTTTTCATATCAATCCTTCCTTTAATATTTAATTGTTAGGTTTCTAACTAATTGTAAATTACGCTATTATGTTTGTCAATATTGCAATTTATACAGTAAAAAAGCACTTATCTATAATAAGATAAGTGCTTTAGCTCTGTAACTGTCACTAAAACTGCCATCCTTGTAACTCCAAATATATTAAATTTTTATTTCCCTTGCACCATCAGTGATTTCACTGACATAAAACTCCGGAGTTATTCCTGTTTGCTCCTTGTAATTATCACCTACTTGCTCAATAAATAATTTAACCTTATCCTCCTGAACGATGTTTATCGTACATCCCCCAAACCCTGCACCGGTCATTCTTGCACCTATAACTCCTTCTACCTTCAAAGCCTCGGTAGTCATTGTATCAAGTTCTTTTCCTGTAACTTCATATAAATTCCTGATTGAATCATTTGCCTCTACCAAAAGTCTTCCCAGCTCTGTCAAGTCATTTTTCTTTAGTGCCTCTGCAGCCCTGATAACTCTGTAATTTTCGTATATAACATGAGTAACTCTTTTTCTGATTACTTCATTCAGAATCCTTGACTTGTATTGCTCAAATTCAGAAATAGTAATGTCACACAGATTCTTTTTGTTTGGTAAATACTGTTGTAGTATTTTTAAGCCTTCTGCACATTCTCTTACTCTCTCGTTGTATTTTGATTCACTAAGTGCCCGTTTTTTCTTTGTATTTCCGAGTACTATTTTGTAACCATCAAGCTTTAACGGTAAATATTGATATTCCAAAGTTCCACAATCAAGCAAAATAGCATGATCCTTTTTTCCCATTGCAGATGCGAACTGATCCATTATTCCACAGCTAACCCCGCAGAACTCATTCTCAGTTTTTTGTCCCAGAACAGCCATTTCTACCATATCTATTGGTTTTGTTATTCCATATGCTTCATTAGCCAAGGTAACTAGTGTAACAGCAGTAGCCAACTCTATTGCTGCAGAAGATGAAAGTCCTGATCCTAATGGAACAGTGTCATGAAAAAGCATATCTACCCCAACCAGCTTGTAGCCTGCATTTTGAAGCACGTATGCTACTCCAGCCTGATAATTTCCCCATTTGAGATTCTTTGCACTTTCCAACTCATCCATTTTCACCTCTACCCTGTCCGGTAGATCTGTTGCTGCAAGTCTCAGCGTATTATCCTTGTTTACTCTTGCAACTACGGTAGAATCAAGGCTCAAAGCTGCTGGGAAAACAAAGCCGCCACAATAGTCTATGTGTTCTCCGATGAGATTTACTCTTCCCGGTCCTGAAAATATCCTTAAATCCTCTTCACTCCCCCCGTATATCTGACAAAACTTTTTCTTTAGCTCATCATAGTTTTTCGGCATTACAAAGCTCCCTCAATTTATATTTTTACAGCCAATTGATTTCATAAATCTATCAAATGCCTTCAAGCCCTCATCTGTTTGCTTAAATACCCCTGTATGCTCCAGACAGGTCTCGAACTTCCTTCCAATTTCAAACCTTATGACTTCATCAGCACATTCTTCAGTTAATGTATTTCCATATTTTGAAATAAGTTCTTCTATCCAAGCTTTATGCTTATAAAGTACATGTTCTTTTTCATAAATATCTGCATTATATAATTTGCCGCATAGTATTTGTTTTATCTGTTCAATCTCTGACTTAAGTCTCCCAGGTAATATAGCCACCCCCATAACCTCAATCAAGCCAATATTCTCTTTCTTGATGTGGTGAATTTCTTTATGAGGATGAAATATCCCATCAGGATATTCATCAGTTGTCCTATTATTCCTAAGCACTAAATTCATCTCATATTTTCCCTCTTCATTCATTCTGCAAATAGGAGTTATAGTATTGTGAGGAATTTTTCCGTAATCAGAATATGCAAGAATCTCAACACTTTCATCGCAGTACTCTCTCCACATGTTTAAAACATAATCTGAGAAATCGGTTAACTCTGAGATATCGTCACTAGTGGCGCGGATAACTGATAGGGGCCACTTTACTATAGCTATATTAATTTTATCGTATTCATTGCATTTATATTTTTTTATAATAGACGCTTTCTGCATCGGAAATATGTAGTTTCCGCCCTGAAAGTGATTGTGGCTGAGTATTGATCCTCCAACTATTGGTAAGTCCGCATTTGACCCACATATATAATGGGGAAATTGCCTTACAAAATCCAGAAGCCAGCTAAAGGTCTTTTTGGAGACCACCATTGGCACATGATTTTCACTCAATATAATGCAATGCTCATTATAATAGACATATGGCGAATACTGAAAATACCATTGTTCTCCGCATAATGTTACAGGAATTATTCTATGGGTCTGTCTTGCAGGGAAATTGATTCTGCCGGAGTACCCTATATTATCAATACAAAGCATACACTTAGGGTAATTGCTCTCTTGCTGTAGTTTCTCCATGGCAATTATTTTTGGATCTTTTTCCGGCTTGGTTAGATTTATTGTTATTTCAATGCTTCCGTATTTAGTATCAGTCGTCCAATTTATATTTTTTGCAATCTGGGCAGTCCTTATATAATTTGATGCTATACAAAGTCCATAAAAGTAGTCTGTTGCGGCCTTTATGGATTGTGTTTCAACCAGTTCATAAAATTTTCTGACAATTTCAGCTTCTCTTGGCATTATAATGCCCATTATTTGGGTGTCAAACAGTTCACCAAAAGCATATATTTTTTTGTTAAACAAGCCTTCATTCCCTGCATATTCAACAAGTGAACTCAATATCTCGGTAGGATACTCCAAGTCCTCCTCAACTACATTACCACTGTATGGCTCTTCTAATTTAAGCAAATTCAAAAGCTGATTTCGTGCAATTATGGTATCAAGTTTATCTACCATACCATGCTTTTCCCCGAATTGAAGTAATCTTTCAATCTCATATGCAGGATTAATCATTATATTCCACCCTTTATAAATGAATAATTTCTTCTTTTCCTTTGTATATAAACTCAATTGTTTTAGGATTATCTCCGCTTTTAACCAATTTTATTTTGAAGTTTTCCTGGTATTTAAATTCACCTGAAGCCATTCCAAACGTCAATGTTTTTTTATTATCCTTGTACATTAGATCAATAGTTGAAAAGTTCCCTTTTTCATAGGAGTAATTGTCTCCATCATCGTTATACAAGGTAAACTCTCCATCCTCTCCACTGTAAATAATGATTTCGGATATCTCCCCATTTTTCTCGTCTGCATACATAAGGGGTTCAGATATGGGTACAATGGAACCTGCCTTAACAAACAACGGAATCATATCTAGCGTCGCTCTGTAGGGTAGAGTCTGTCCTCCTTCATACAAAGTATTTGTCCAGAAATCATACCACCGAGCGCCTTTAGGTAAATACACATTTTTTGTTTTTTCAACATTCGGCAGAGGCACACTATTTACTTCATAGTACATGGGCTCTGTAACCGGGCAAACAAGGAATGCCTTACCAAACATAAAGCTGTCGCTGAGCTCTTTCACATTTTTGTCTTCTGCAAAATCAAACATTAAGCTGCGAATAATTGTTGCATGCTTTTGATTAACTTCTGCTGCCATTGAATATATATAAGGAAGCAACCGGTAGCGTAGTTTTATAAACTTAAGTATTGTTTCATAAAAAACATCTCCCGGTTTGCCGAAATTCCACGGTTCCCTCGGTGTATCAGTGCCATGTGAGCGGAACATAGGTAAAAAAGCACCGTATTGAAACCACCTTACATAAAGCTCCTTATATCCCAAATCATCGACACCGTCATTATAATCCCCGTCCCAGAACCATAGCTTGTTGGTATTGTCACTGCAATTGCATCCCCTGTTTTCCCATTTGTCCTTCACTGTAAAAAATGCACCGATATCCAAGGTCCAATAGGGCATACCGCTCATTGAAAATTTAATCCCTTCAGTAATCTGCTTTCTTAAAACAGACCATTTTGCACTGATATCTCCTGACCATGAAACCGTCCCATATCTTTGACCTGATATATAGGATGAACGCGTAAGATTTGTAACACGTTTTCCATTTTTTGTTTTCCGCCAGTTTTCATAAATACCTTTTGAATGTAAAAGGCCATATGAATTAAGACGTGTCCAATCCATGGACTTTTTGGATTCGTCTACAATCAATTGATACCGCAGTTCTTCCGGTCTTTTTTCCTCTCCATTCCAGTCCGCATCGGAAAAAGGTTCGGCATTATCGCACCACCATGCATCCACTCCTGCCGAAAACCATTCTTCTTCACATTGCTTCCAGTAAACAGCTCTTGCTTCTTCGCTATAGGCATTATAGGTAGTTGAATTTGGCAATAAAAGTCCTTTTTCCTTAAACTCACGGAGGTTGTTCCCACCTTCCGCCATATTGGGCCAGATAGAAACCATAAGTTTTACGTGTTCTTTATGAAGTCTGTCCACCAGTCTTTTAATATCCGGATATCTTTTTTTATCCGCACTCTTCTCTCCCCATAAACCTTCTTCCCAGGTAAACCAATCCTGTACAATGCAATCTATAGGGATACCTGAATTTCTAAACCTCATCACTGTAATTAAAAGATCTTCAGAAGAATAATACCGTTCCTTGGATTGAACATATCCATAAGCCCATCTTGGAAGCATCGGTGCTCTTCCTGTCAGACCTCTTAATTCTTTAATGATTTCCTCGAAATTTTTTCCTATAATAACATAGTAAGAAAGCTCAGCGGTTGTATCAATTGAGAATGTTACTTCTCTTTGTTTGCTGTCAAAAATTACAGCACTTTCCGTATCAATCAGTATTCCATAATTTCGGGATGATAGTATAAATGGAATTGATATTTTCATATTTGCTTGGAACAGGTATTCCTTCTTGCCATTATAGTTGTAAATCCCATTTTCATGCTGACCCAAACCATAGATACCCTCTTTTTCCGTTATGGAAAAAACAAGCTTCCCCTCATATGCTTTACCCGCCGACTTATGCCTGGCATTTTCAATATAAGCTACATCACCATTTGCTGTCTGCTTGTATTTGACAACAGGCTCACCATCTACATAATATGTAAGAACTTCTTTTTCAGTTAAGCTGTGTCCTATCTCCTTTAAAATAACCTCGCCTTGTTTGTTTTTAAACAAAATGGAATCATCCGCAGATAAGTAGTTATCTGTTGCCAAATTATCCATAGGTTTGAAATCTTCCGCAATAAGAATACTGTTCCCAGGTTTTTCTTTATTTTTGGAATATACAACTCTTATGATATTTTCAGTCATTGGTATAATATGAACAAACGAAAACATTTTTTTCACTCCTGTAATAAGCTGTTGTATTGTTGAGTTATTTACTATAATTAACTCAAACTTTGCACATAAAAAAATATAAATATATTGGTATGGAAGAATTATCAATGTTTTGTTGCCAAAATAATTGCTAGAATCAGTAATGATTCATCTCAGTGTTTTTGCTGTCGCACACATTCACCATCCATGGTTCATAATGTGCTAAAACCGACATCGTGTCGGTTTTTCAGCAAAAAAACTTCGTCTCATCAACTAATTCATGCAACTATTTCTTATCCAACTTTCCATTGATAATGCTACCACACCTGATTATTAATAGGCTTTAAGCAGTATATTTAATTGCACAGTTTGAGTAATTAATTAACCTCACTTTTCAATTTTAAATGAACAGCTGCTGCTTCAAATTCTTCCTTCATATTGATACAAAGACTTCCATTTATGAGTAAAACATTATTTTCGAAAGCACAGTAAGTATTGCAAACTTCATAATTATCACTTACAGGGATTTTTACCTCAACAGGGAAATCTCCGTGGAACGTATAAACCAAAGCAAGTGCTTCCTTTTCATCCTCAGACTTTCTCAGAACACCCATCCACCCCTTAGGATTTCTGTAGCTTTTAAGTTTCGAACCGAAAAAGTAAGTTGTGCCATTTAATATAATATCTGAAATGGATCGGTAGAAACTGATTCCCTCTTCAATTACATTCCATTGCTCTTTATTCAAATCATATACATCACCGGATAAGCACATTACTCCCAAGAAGGTATTAGCAATAGAGTATACAACTCTCTTTTTACTGTCTTTCTTCCGTAGCACCGCCCATATCTGTGATTGACATGGATTTATTACTCTATGCAAATTAGCTGCCACAACTGGTATTTCATCACACTCATGTGCATCTGAAAAGGATGCCATTTCGCATAATGACATCATTGAGGGTTCAAGTCTATGTCCTCCCGAAGAGCAGTTTTCTATAATAATATCAGGGATTTCCTCCCTTATTCTCCTGAAGAATTCCTGTGAAGCAAGAATCCTTTGTCTTAGCCCTTCTCCAAGGGACTCATACCCATCACAACCTATTCCGATTGATTCATTATAGTCAACCTTTAAATATTTGAAACCATATTGCTTAAGCATTGATATGACTTTTTCACTCAGGTAATCAATAACCCATGGATCGGTCATATCCCAAAATCGTCTGAGTCCTGAAGTTATTATATTTCCATTTCTCGTTAGTAGGTGTTTATCGTCCTTATATGCTTTTGACAGAAATCCACAGTTTTCAAACTCAAACCATATTCCGGGAATCATTCCCGCCTCCCGGATTATCCTAACAGTCTCCTGAAGACCATGTGGGAATACCTCAGGACTTACTATCCAATCCCCGTGTGTACCATCCCAGCCATTTTCTTTATCAGCAAACCAACCTGAGTCAATAACAAAATAATCAACCCCTTTGTCTTTGATAATATCCACAATTTTTTTGATATTATCATGTGAAGGATTTCCCCAAGTAGTACAGAATTCATTGAATAGAACCGGCAGCCGATCAAACTTGTTTATCTTGTTAAAGTTGTACTTGTGTATTGTAAGCAGCCTTTGTGATACTGCGTCTACAGTTCCAATACCGACTGTTATATATGCTGAAGGTGTCTCAAATTCAGTTTCTGGTTCCAGTACCTTCATCCAGTGTCCAAAATCGTAGTCTGCAAGTCCACCGGATATACACAGTGCATCATCCCTTCTATACAGTTCCATCTGCCATGATGAGGCACAGGCCAGTTGTGCAGCCCAAACCACACCTGTAACTGTATCTTCCACCGCCAGGAATGGGAAAAATTTTCTGACAGGCATAGACCCGGTCTGGCCAAATTTTTCTGTTCTTACACCATGGCCTGACCAGGATGGCTCAAGCTGCAGGTCCTCCACTGCCTCTGTTATAAGCCTTCCTTCATTACTCCAGCAACTCCGTATCCTGTGAATATTCATACTTTCAGGTGCTTCACCTTCTATAAAAGGAGTCAGTCCACCAACTGAAAAACTGGACATCATTTCTAAACAAACAGCATTATCCGATTTATTAGCAAATACCGTCTTCACTTCAAAGGCTTTCAATCCATTGTGATAAGTAACTATATGCCTCGCAACATGGCCCTGTTTACTTTTCAGTATAGTTGTGATGACCTGAGTGTTTTCTATTTTTTCAACTTTCTGGGATTCGTATTGAAGCAGAAAGGTTTGTTGTCCATTTCTCATTGTGTGTCCATTTGCGAACCCATCTGAAAAATCATCGCCTCTTATAAAAACCTGGACAAGTGGATCAATATTATACTTTTTTGAGATAGCTACTTTGTCTTTCAGGTTGGCAGGCAAAATCTCAAATCCTATATTTCCTTCCTCATTTGCTAAGTATCTTATTATCATATCTGAAAAGAGGTATTCTGATAAAACTTTATTCATAATCTTCTCCCTTTTCCTTCAACTATTTTAAAATTGCTCCTGCTGTGAGAGCGTTCTCTAATTGCTCATTTCCTAAAACGTAAATTAGAACTGTAGGAATACTCGTTATTACCATAGCTGCACCAATCTGTCCCCAGTGAGATACGCCTATACTTACAAAGAAGTTAAGTAAGCCTACCGGTAGGGATCTGATTTTATCATCAGCACCTAGAATAAACGCTAAAAAGAACTCATTATACGTATTCATAAATTTAAGTGTAAATTGGGTTGCCATTGCAGGTTTGATTGTGGGTAGTATTATCCTGAAATATGTTTGATAAATATTGCATCCATCGATGCATGCCGCTTCTTCCAGTTCCCTTGGTAAGGTTCTGAAAAATGCATAAAGCATTAAAATGCATGAGGATAGTGCAAAAGCCGAATATGGAAGTATTAATCCCAGATGGGTTCCCTTCAGTCCCATATTTTTAACCATAATAAGAAGCGGTATAATTACAACCTGAACCGGTATAATCAGACCTAGTGAAACATATGTCAAAGCGGTATTTTTAAATCTCCAGTTCATTCTGCTTACACAGTATGCAAACATACTGCCCAAAATGATTGTAATAATAATTGTACTAACAGAATATATCACACTGTTTGACAAATATCTAAAAAAGTTAAACTTCTCCAGAGCATCGCCGTAGTTGTCAAAAATCCATTTCTTTGGAAGGCCGAACGGATTATCATACACCTCACTTTTTGATTTGAACGATAAATTTAACATCCAGTATAACGGGAAAAGAAATGTTATTCCTATAATTATCAGTATTATCTTATTTGTCATGTTTACAACTTTTTGTTTCATTACTGATTCACCACCCTCTATTAGAATTCTATTTTTTCTTTTGCAACAAATTTGTTAATTATACATGTGAATAGAAGACATTCGATTATAAATACAACAGCAATTGCACATCCCTGTCCGTAATCAGAAGCTGAAAATGCCCTATAGTACAATTCATAGATAACTGTTCTTGATGCATCACCAGGTCCTCCTGCTGTCATTATTCTTACATGTGCGAACTGGGACATACATCCAAGTACTGATACTACTAATAAGTATTTGGTAACATCCTGTAAAAGAGGTATTGTTATTTTTATACTCGTTTTCAGGAAGGATGCTCCATCTATTGTAGCTGCTTCATAATAAGTCTTTGGTATGGATTTAATACCAGTATAGAAAAGCAATGCATTTAAGCCAATGTACTGCCAAAGGAAGGCAATAGTAATTGAAACTACAACTGTACTTTTGTCGGATAACCATCCTAATGCAAGATTACTTAATCCAATTGCTCTTAATATACTATCAATTAACCCCCATTGAGGATTATAAATAGCAATCCACATCTGACCTATTACGGTAACTGAAAGTACTGCCGGGAATACACTACTGAATTTGAAAAACCTTCTTACACCTTCTGTCTGTCTGTCTACTAATAATGCAAGGAATAATGAAATAGGAAGTCCTATGCAAGTTGAGATTAGTACTATTATTAATGTATTCACGTTTGCTTTCCAGAAGGTCGGCGAAGTAAGAATACTTACATAATTATCAAAGCCCACAAATCCCATATTTTTAAAACCATCATTGTTTTGAAAACTTATAATTATTTCTGGGAAAATAGGATATACAACAAAAGCAGTAAATAAGAGCAATGTTGGAAAAGCGAATATAAAAATTGCAAGTTTACTATTGTAGTTTTTATTCATATCGTCACCTTATTTAATAATATCCCTATATGAAGTTGAGTTTTCATATAGGGATATTTATTGTTTAATCATTTATTTTTACTAGTAGTTATTTACTAAAGTTTTTAGCCCATATAGGATTGATAGCTTTAATAAATTCATCCGGTGAATACTCCCCGGTAAGAAGATTACTGTCAAGAGTGGTTATTTCAGCTGACATCTTTGTACTGTATATTGCTGACCATAATGAAGGTATCTTTAACTTAGCATTATTGAATTGATCAAGGTTCCTCTTTGCCAATTCTGACATACCTTCAATTTTAACACCGGTCTCAAGTGCTGTAGGAGCCTTATTATCAGTATTGTAGAATAGGGCGTCCTGAGTTGCACAGAACATTGCGAACTGAGCTGCTACTTCAGGATTCTGTGTTTTAGAGGATACTAAATATCCGCTTAATGGTGCACCCCAGAATTGGATTGATGAATTTGCATCAACGCCGTCTTTTGCTGTAGGCCATACCATAAAGTCAGTATCAGGACAAGCTTTCTCAAGATTTGGAAGTTCCCATGTAAACATTGCAAGCATGGCAGCTTTGTTTGAAGTATACATTTCAACTGCCGGACCATAATCTATATTTGTAACACCCTGCGCAAATGCACCGACTTTTACAAGTTTCTGAATTCTGCCCAATGCATTTTTAACAACAGGATTGCTAAAATCAATCTTATTATTAGCCAGATCAACTGCAACCTGTGGATCTTCAGCCATTATCATAGTCTGAAGCATGTGAAGATTAGGAGTCCATCCACCCTTACCAACTATAGAAATAGGTGTAATTCCTTTTGATTTCAAAGTCTCACAAACTTTAACCAATTCATCAAAAGTCTTTGGTACCTGAATGTTATTCTTTGTAAAAATATCCTTGTGGTACCATAATCTTGGAGTGAAGTATTGGTCTGAACCGGACTGCACACAATATAACTTGCCGTCTGCATCTGGTGTTATTACTTCTTTCATAGTAAATTTCTTATCAAATCCTGTTTTTTGGACATATGAAGCTAGGTCCAATGCATTTCCTGCTGAGATTACTACAGATGAAAGATTCTGTTCTGAGAACCATACATCCGGCATATCTCCCGAAGCGTTATAAGCTTTTAACTTATTGGCATAATCATCTCCACCGCCGCCCAAATCGTATTCAACTTCTACATTTGGCATTTCTTTTGCAATATTAACTTTTATGTAATTTTCTCTGATTTTGTTTCTATTGTCATCAGCGCTTAAAGAGAGGAATTTCAGCTTAACCTTTTCGCCTGATTGAACAGATGTTTTTGAAGTTGATACTGTTGAAGATGATACTGAACTGTCTGATGCTGTATTTCCTCCTCCGCAAGCTGCCAATGAAGCAACCATCGCTGCTGAGAGAACAAATACCGCAACTTTTTTCAATTTGATCATATTATTACCTCCTAAAACATTTTGTATTGAATTACATTTCTCTTTCGAAAGATTTTGTATTATTTAAATGATATATATTTTCTTGAAACCATTGAAGAGAAAATTTTATGGCGATAAGGAAATTTGACTGTTAATTTACCAATGATTGGATAAAATTTATATGAGTTTAAAATAATCGAGTAAGAGGGAGTGATTTTTAATGACCTGATTTCCTTTGACTCACATTTTCTATGTATTTACTGGGAGCAAGCCCATAATATTTCTTAAAACACTTTCCAAAGTAGTTGGCATCAGCATAACCAACCTTTTTTGCCACACCTACAACCAGTTGATTTCCGCTGTCAATTAGTTCTTTAGCTTTCTTAATTCTGAATTTGGTAAGATACTCATTTATAGTAATACCTGTTTCTCTTTTAAATATAAAACAAAGATGCCCGTAATTTACGAAAAGACTTTTTGCCATTTTATTAATATCAAGTTCGTCATCCTGATAGTTATCCAATATATATTTTTTAACTTTTTCAATCAGCTGCGATGCTTTGGTATTCTTGTTCTTTTTGATACATTTAACAGCATCTGTGAATATCCCATTTATCCAACCTTCCATTTCATCTATAGATTGTTTTAACTGAACTTCTTCAAGTACATTTAATTTGTTTTTGGGGTAAATATCCTTAAAACTAATGCCCATTTCGGCAATTATCTCCATACATACCGACACAATTTCCACACAAACTACAAGCAGTATTTCATAGTGAATATTCTTGCCCCGAACATCTTGGAAAATGTTTGTCAGAATCGTTTTAATTTCTTCACTATTTCCTGTCCGCATACTTAATAACAGCTGGCTTCTGTGTTCAGCAGTAAATAAATTGAGCTTTAGCTCCAAATCATCGACTAAACTATACGATATTACTTTATTCCTGCCAACGGTAAGCTTATTTTTTAATGCTATAATAGATTCTTTATATGAACTGGTAACCTCAGATATATCACGTTTCCTATTACCAATACCTATTGAAATGGAGAATTTGAAATATTTGTCAACTAGTGTCCTGACTTTCTCAAATTTATCTTCTATTAAAGAGTCGTCCTCATCTCCGTTTAAACACAATAGAATGCATAGTCGGTCATTACTGTCGGAACACATTTCAAATTCAAAATATTCCTGTAGTATTTCTTCTGTAATATTTTTTATGGCAAATATCCACAGCTGCTTATCTTCATCAGTCCATTCTTGGTTTTCATCATAGTCAACCTCAATTACCGCTACTTGATAATATTCGGAAAACATATTCATTTTGAGATATTTTATCTTGTTGAATACTTCCTCAGACTTTATTACTGAGTTTCCTTGTACTAAGTCATTTAAAAACTTTTCCTTAAGTAATGGAATGTTTTCTTTAACCTGTTCCTTTAACTTTTCTACCTCAACTTTCATATTAACTTCCTTTTCTATATCTGCTTTCATTTCACATAAACAATTAGTCAGTTCATCTTCATTTACCGGTTTGAGTATATAGTTGCATACTCCTAATGAAACTGCTTGTTTGGCATAACTAAACTCGCTATGTCCAGTTAAAATTAGAATTTTAGTTTTAATCTCTCTTTCCTTTACTTTTTTAGCAAACTCCAAGCCATCCATTATTGGCATATTTATGTCTACAATAGTTATATCAGGCTTTAAATCCTGTATTTTCTGTAATGCTTCTTTTCCGTTTTTAGCCTCACCGCATATTTCTAATCCCAATTTTCCCCATAATAGTGATATTTTTAGTGCCTCTCTAAAATAAAACTCATCATCTACAATCATAACCTTGAGCATGTGCATTAACTCCTTTACAATTCTGTTGCCGGCAGTCTGACAGTGACTTTCGTATATTCTCCAACTAAACTTTCTATCTTTAATCCATATTCCTTTCCATACAATAACTTTAATCTTGAATCCACGCTACTAACTCCAAAATCTGGTGACTTATTATGTTCTGCTGAACCACGAAGTATACTCTCGATTTTATCCTGAGTCATTCCTATTCCGTCATCAAAAACATCAATATTAATACACTCCTTATACTTATAACCCTTAATTATCAGTGTGCCTTTGTCCTCTTTCTGCTTCAAGCCATGGTAAATGGAATTCTCTACAAGGGGCTGTAAAGTTAACTTTGGTATTTGATATTTTAATATTTCCTCATCAAATTTCAGTTGATAATCCATATATTCTACATACCTTAACTTTTGTATAGATAAATAGTTATTAATAAGAAGCATTTCATCATTTATTGTTATAATGTCATTGCCTTTACTTAGCGAAATTCTATAAAATCCGGCAAGATACTTTGCTGACATTATGGCATTTTCCTTTAAATTGAGTTTTATAAACGAAATAATAGTTTCGATGGTATTATAAAGAAAATGTGGCTTAATCTGTGATTGTAGAAGCCTGAATTCACTTTCACGCTTTAACTTTTGTTCAATATAAATTTGCTCCAATAGTTTATTGATCCTATCCATCAGACTGTTAAAACCGTCTCCCAGCATTCCAATCTCGTCATTAGCGTTAAAATCAGCTCTCAATCCTAAATTCCCCTGTTTTATTTCCTTCATAATTTTAACTAACTTTAAAATAGGCTTGGATATTGTGTAAGACAACAGATATGATGCTACAAAAGCAAACACCAGGCAGGCAACGCCGATAATAATAATTAGTCTTGTTATTCCTTTATTCTCGCTGGTTATTTCATCCATAGGAATAGTACTGATAATCTTCCAATCAAGTTTGTCGAATTTATGTAATGTAACTAATATTTGTTTACCATCTATATTTGTTACGAGGCTACCATTATTCGATATTTCATTCAATTTATATTTACCCAAATATTTATCTTCTTCAAATTTTTGATATAAATCACATTTATCCTGAGTTGATATAATGTTATTTTTACTGTCCAGTATAAAAAACTTATCATTTTCATTTATTATGTTATCTAAATATATAGAGGCAATATCAGTTTCCTTAATATAAAGTATTGCTATTCCCAGCCTGCTTCCTGTATTTCTTCCGATAATGGATTTTGCAATTGCAAAAACATTTTCATCGCCACCATAACGATACTTTAGCTTAAACAGATTTGTCCAAACAGGGCCTTTTGTTTCAATCACCTTGTTTATCATAGTCTTATCAAACTGGGAATATACGCTTGAATTATCTGCATATCCTATGTCAAAAGGTATGTTTTTTGTTGATATAATACTTGCCGCCACCATCTTAGTATTAGGTTGTACAATATTACTAATTACTTCTTTTAATGTTTTTTCAACATCCATATTTTCAATTGAGTTCAAATAATTATTTCTTACCAATTCAAGTTGATTTTGCAATCTGTTCTCAGTAGATAATATTCTTACATAGTCCTCGGAATTTCTGGTCAAGTTCATGAGATTCTTATCAATAAGTGTCAACTCACGTTCAGCATTTTTCTTGGCTTTCTCGGTTATTGCCTTATTGGATATACTAATAGTGAGCAAAGTAAAAATGCTTAGTGAAATTCCTAAAATAATTATATAAAAAATAAAAATCTTATTTTTTATTGAAATGTCCTTGAGCAAAGTAGTTAAACGAATAAAGTATTTTTTTCTCATTTTTTCAAACCTTGTAATTTAATTTAAATATTTTACACAACCGTAAACTGCAAACTCTTCAAACTTCTTCAGCATTCGAATTACAATTAAACATCCCATAAGTAATACTCCGGCTGTGAGAAAAATAATTTGCATATTTTCTATTGTAAGACCCACAGCACTAAAACCCAAAGTATATGTATTTTTAACAAAATATGCTCCTGCCAAAGTGCCACAAAACCCAAATATTCCGTTAACTGCAGAAGAAAAGCCCACGTATATAGTCTTATTTTGTTTAGGAGAAAAACTATATTGAATATTGTTTATAGAAATATTTATTCCAGATATCGCTGCCCCGCTTAATATATGAGCTATAGGTAATAAAAACAGTGTATTTTTATTTATAAAGAACCATAAAAAAAAGCATAGAATTTGAATAACAACCATTAATTTTAGTAAATATAACCAAGATTTTTTATCTGCCAGTCTACCCCACAATCTTACCGAGAGTACACTTGTAATTGAAGCAAGTACAGTCATTAATGTTATTAAGCTATACCCCAGTTTCAAATATGAAACCATATAAACAGAGGTAAATGGAGCTGCTAGCTGAAAACCTATATTCCATAATGCCATCAGTAAAACGACTGTCATATATACATTATTTTTTAAAGGCATTGTAAATGTATTTTTAAATGATACTTTATTTTTTGCCAACTTATTGCAAGGTTCTTTAATATTTGAAAACAAAATAAAATTAGCTATTGCAGTGCAGATTACAAATATGTATAGCATAATAAATCCGTTTAACATATCTCCATGTTTTTCATACCTATCAAGTACTTGTCCCATTACAAGAGTTATAATTGTAACTGCACCCAATACAATTGATTCCCTTCGTCCAAAATAGACTCCTCTTATTTTCTCCGGGGTTATATCCAGAATCCAGGTTTGCGATGCCGGTAAAGTAAAAGCTAAGAGTAAATTAGCGATAAAAAATAATGCAATTAATAAAGAGATTTGAAATACATGCGATGATTTTATAAACGGTATTATGATCATCATTCCCAGTAAAAGCCTGCCGATAAAGCAAAACAAACATATAATAAACTTTCTGTTTTCCATTTTTTCAAATACTATAGGTGAAAATGCCATTATTATTCCTGATAATACTGGTATTGCAGAAATAATTCCTGAAATCTGATTACTTGCACCAAGAAATTTTACAAAACCTACTAGAAACGCACCGCTTGTCAAAGTAAGTATGCTTCTGGCAGTACACCCTTCAAAAACAGACACTTTTCTGGAGATTTGCATGTCAGCATCACTAAGCTTATCTTTATTAAAATAAATTTTTTTAATGTGCGCTAATAACTCCACATTAACCTCCAGTTTCCATTCATTAGGTTCAACTGCCATTAAGATTCATATGAAAATCGTTCTATATTACTACACCTTTTCTTAAAATAATATTTGCGTAAAGTGTTGCTTCACTTGTTGCAATTACTGCATAAGCACATTTTGCCCTTTCATAGAAAGCAAATCTTTCAATATTACATATTTTGTTGTTTATGGGTTCATGTTTGTTAATTATTTCCCTATAAACTTCCCATATTGGTGTTTCTACAGCATCTCCAGTTACTACTTCCATTAATGCAACAGGTTTTTCAACGTAAGGATCAAGAGGAAAGAACTTCAGTATTGCATCCAACACCTCGGGTACGCCATGTCCATCCATTCTTATGACCTTATTTCCAAAGGTACCTGACGGGAATTTCCGTCTGCTATTACTATTTCATCACTATGCCCCATCTCCATAAGTGTCTTCAGTAGTTCAGGAGTTAAAATAGAAGGAATCCCTTTTAACATAAAACCTCCGAATACGCATTTAGCGTAGTAATTATTTTGTTATTTCTCCGTTCAAATCCCACAAATCCGTCCAATCTTTTGCTCCATCCCAGAGGAATACTTGTCCTTTAATTAATCTACAGTTTTTATCAACACTTTCAATTTTTTTCATTTCCTCTTCTGTTAATGGATCTTCAACTGTACAACGAATATTACTTGCATATTCGTTTCTAAAAATAGAGAATGGGATTGGAGTCTGGCCTCTCTGTACAGCCCATTTGATACAAATAACAGCAGGATGAACATTGTGCGCATTAGCTATTTCTACAATTATAGGTTCCTGAATATCAACATAATCATCCGAAGTCTTATCACGATCTGGTCTGGTTGGAGAACCTATGGGGCAAAATCCAATTGGCTGTATGCCATGATCAAGAACAAATTTGAATTGCTCAGACTGTTGGAAGCATGGGTGAAGTTCCATTTCAATTGCTGAAGGCATGGTTGTGCAGTACTTGATCAATTCCTTTAATTTAGGTATAGTCATATTTGATGCTCCTATGTGTCTAACATAACCGGCTTTCTGTAACCTTTCCATCTGGTACCACGTTTCCATATACTGTTCGATTGAGAATGGTCTCGCATCCTTATTGTGGTAATCAGGAGCAGCTCCCTTTGGATGGAAGTTTCTGAAAGGCCAGTGTACAAAATATAAGTCTAAATAGTCAAGTTTTAAATCCTTTAAGGTTTTTGCACAAGATAGTAATACATCCCCCTTTCCATGCATATCATTCCAAACCTTTGAAGTAATAAAAAGTTCTTCTCTCCTTATACCGGACTTCATAATATCTTCAAAAACATCTCCAATTAGATGTTCATTTCCATAAACAGATGCACAGTCAAACAATCCGAAACCCACCTCAGCCGCGCCTTTTACGGCAGCAGCGATATCTTCAGCAGAAAACCTGTCTGAACCAAAAGTGCCCATACCTATACCAGGCATCTTGTCTCCCCCACGTAATAATCTCTGAGGGACTAAGCTTGGATTTATAATATCATTACTCATAAAATACATCTCCTTTTTATTTTATATTATTTATCTGATAACAAAGCATTTTGCTTCTGTAGCATATAAATAGTCATCAATGCAGTTTACAACTCTATCTTTTAAAAGACTTATAGGATTGTTAGTTAATTTGCCATTTCTAACCTTGCTATATTGAATAGGCATGTATTCACTTAATAAGGATAGTGGTATTGTTTCCGTATTAAGGTTTTGTAACATCCTCTCAATTGATTTCTGTACATTAGGATCCGGCAGGTAGTATCTACATCTGTCAGAGAAACTGTATTTTCTGGCAAACCTGAGCTTATCTCCATTTCCATGGTAATGTTTCTTCCAACTGTCGGGATTTTGAAGCATAGCCTCGTCAAATACGTTTACAAGGTTTGAAAGATGAATATCAGGATTGTATCTGAACATTTCTTTTTCAATCAAGCTAAGAGCAAACAGTCCCTCTCTAAGTGCAAAAGTTAATGCAGGGCCTACCTTTAAAATAGCTATTCCATCCTCAACCATTTGTCTGAGTCCTGTTGGCGTCTGATAATCGGTGGAATGGCCCTCAAAAACAAGGTTAGGGTATTTCCTAAGTGCCTGGCATAATTCTTTAGCTGCTTCACGGTTATATTCATAAATAGTCTCATCACCGAATTCAACACCAGGCTGAACTACAACAGCAATAACATTATCCCAGGCCTTCTGAAGCCCTAGCTTATAAAACGCCTGTTTAAAGGTTTCTACGGTTGTTTCAAAATCGCTTACCTTTGTAACATGGATTCCCTCGTCCTCTTCCTGACTTCCTCCGGGAATAGGTACTTCACTGCCCACAACATATACAGGCTGCAATGTATTTTTACCACTTTCAACAAGTTCTGCATATGCCTCTTCTGCAACGTTACACAGTATGGCTCCTCTTTCAGCAATAACACCTGTATCCAGCTTTTCGTTGATGTTATCATCTGCAAGGTGCATACTTGTATCAATATGTATTTTTGTAAAGCCTGCCGAGACATACTGCTTTAATAATTCACAGGATTTTTCCATTGCTGTATCAGATTTTTCATTTTTCCATGTAAGCGGTCCCAGATGATCCCCACCAAGTATTATTTTATATTCAGGAAATTGAACTTTCTTGGCAATATCATATACAAATTCTTTGAAATCCGCCGGTTTCATACCGGTGTAGCCCCCATACTGATTAACCTGATTTGCGGTTGCTTCGATCAATACATAACTGTCTGATTTTAAAGCTCTCTCCATAGCTGCCTCAATTACGAACTCATTTGCGCTGCAGGCAGAATATATTCCCACAGGTACTCCCTGTTTATGCTTTGCAACTAATTCCTTCAATGGATGCAAATCTGTCATTGTTACGCCCTCCTAAACTCTGTTTATTTTACTTAGTCATTAACTATCAGTACTTTCCCCTTAACATATCCAGGAACCCTGAACATATCAAAAGCATCCTTAATATTGCTAAGCGGAACTTTTTTGAATATAAAGCTAGTATCAAACTGCAGTGCTCCGGTTGAAAAGTAATGTGCTGTAAGAGCCCACTCTTTCCCCGGGAATGGTGCACTGTATGACATCCATGAGCCGGTAAGCTTAAATTCTTTTCTATTCATATTTTCAAAAAGTTTTGGGGTAAATACCAAATCCTTAGTCGGTGTGCCAATAAAACATATCGAAGCCTTATTTCCTGCTATTTCAAAAGCCAGCTTCATTGTTATGTCAACACCTGCTGTTTCATAGACAAAGCCGAACCCCTTTTTATCAGTAAGCCCATCTATCAGCTGTCTAAAATCCTTATCAAGAGTATTAATAGTCTCATCAGCGCCCAACCTTTTTGCAAGTGCTAATCTGTCATTGTCAATATCAAAAACAAATACTCTTTTTGCACCAAATATTTTTGCCCACTGTGCCGTAAACATTCCTACCGTTCCACCACCAAGGATCGCAACATCTTCTCCTGCCCGATAATCGGCACATAGTAAACCGTGAAGTGCCACTGTAGCCGGCTCGAAAAATGCTCCCTGCTCAAAAGGTACATTATCATCAAACTTCACAACATTTTTTTCAGGCATCTTAACATATTCAGAAAAGCTTCCCTGCTCTCTTGAACCAATAAAGCTATAGTGCTTACATAGTGAATAATTACCTTTCTGGCAGTCATCACATTTCAGACATGGAACTAAGGGTACACCGGCAACTCTGTCACCGACCTTGACTGAAGTTACCCCTTCGCCAATTTCTGCTACTTCTCCTGAAAACTCATGACCTAGAACTATTGGAAAAAAGTGTGCTCCATCACCGAGAACTCTGGGAATATCTGATCCGCAAATACCGGTAGCCTTTACCTTTACCAGAACTTCTCCCTTTAAAGCTACAGGTTTAGCTATCTCCTCATAACGAATATCATCTTTTGCATGTAATACTCCTGCTTTCATTGTTACCTCCTTTAACGCGTTCTCTCGCTGACCTTAAACTTTCTGCATTGTGTCCTTCAGTTTTTCATATAGTTCAAGGTAAATCTCGTAGTTATTTTTATAGCTGGCATGAGCCTGCATATCCGGCTCGTGTGTACGTGTAATTACAACAGTATCCTCTACTGCCTGTTCAAAGCTCTGATACAATCCTGTCCCGACACCTGCCAGAATTGCAGCTCCCAGTGTTGTAGCTGTATCTGAAGTTGGAACATTGATGGTTTTACCTGTTATATCAGCCTTCATTTGTGTCCAAAGTCTGCTGTTGGCAGCTCCCCCCATTGAAATCAGCTCATCTGTGCCTACACCAATTTCCTCTGCTGTTTTCAAATTGTGCTGTAATGCAAATGTACAGCCTTCCATAATAGCCCTGATAATGTGAGCTCTGGTTTTGTTATAACCCAGTCCAAAAAATACTCCCTTTGCATTCTTATCCCACAACGGAGACCTTTCTCCAGCCATATACGGTAAAAATATCAACCCTTCCGATCCCACAGGTATTTTTTCAGCTTCTTCGTCCATAACTTTAAAGGGATTTAACCCCTTTGCCTTGGCTTCTATTTCCTCAAATGCTCCAAGTTCCTGTTTGAACCATTTTATTGTTCCTCCTCCGCCAACAGTTCCTCCCTGTAAAAGCCAAAGTCCGGGTACAACGTGGAAGCTTAAAATGAGCTTCTGATGTGCAATTGCTGAATCCAGACATATACTCATTCCGCCGGCTTGCCCTCCTTGTTCCTGAGTTTGGCCCACTTTTATAACTCCCGCACCAAGTGTTCCACAAGATGCATCCAATCCACCGGCAACAACAGGCGTGCCCTTAACTAATCCGGTTTGAGCAGCCGCCGCACCAGTTACTTCACCAATTACATCATGACATTGATAAATCTCCGGAAGCTTATCTCTATCAAATCCTAGCTCGTCACAAAAGCTATCATCCCATTTGCCCTCTTTCATATTAAAAGAATGTATACCATAACCCTGTGATAAGTCCTGAGATATTTGACCTGTCAGTTTAAAAGCTATAAAACTGTTGCTTTGCAAAAACTTGTATGTTGAATTGTAAACATCTGGCATGTTTTTCTTAAACCACAGTATTTTAGGTGTTGAATATGTAGGTTCAAATGAATTACCACTTAATCTAAAAATTCTGTTAAACCCAATTCTATTTATAGTTTCTCTACAGATATCATCTGCTCTTGTATCCATCCATATTGGTGTATTGCTAAGAACATCACCCTTCTTGTCAATGGGTATGGAAGACCAGCTTTGCCCGTCAATACCTATTCCTGCTATTTGGCTTGCACTTATTTTGGAAGAAACAATTGTCTCTTTGATTGCGGTGCAGACACTTTCCCACCATTCATTCGGATTCTGCTCTACAAACCCAGAATGAGGATAGTATACCCTATACTCTTTTGTAGATTGCGATAATACTTTACCTTGAAGGTTAAATACTGCTACTTTACTGGCAGAGGTTCCTATATCTATTCCTAGTAATAGTTTTTCCATATGACTTACCTCGTTACGTTATTTGCATTTTTATAATTACAAAGCTAAACGTTTAGCTATGCTTTAAAATATTTGAGAAGCAAATTATATTCACTTCCCGTATACTTTTAATAACACAATTTATTTAACTAATTTTCTATCTTTTTAACTGAATCCTTTAAAATCAACTCTGTTTTAAGCCTAATCATTGACGGAAAATTTGAATTATCACCTTTTAGCCGTCTTAATATCATATTTGCCGCTACTTCACCAATCTGTTTAACAGGCTGAACTACTATGGATAATGGTGGCTTTACCACTTTTGCCAACTGTAAATTATCAAAACCTATAAAGGATATATCATCAGGTACTTTTATATCGCTTTCGTTTATAGCCATTACGGCACCGAGAGTCATTTCATAGTTTGTAACCAAAACAGCAGTTGGGGGTTCCTTCATTTTTATTAATTCTAACAGAAGACTATATCCGCTTTCTACTTGATAATCGCCTTTTTTTATAAGCTCGCTATCTATAGTCATATCATAATCTTCATGTACTCTTTCATAACCCTTCAAACGTTCCTGAGCAGTATATATATCCCCAGGTCCACAGATAATCCCAATTCTTTTATGTCCCAGTATTATCAATTGTTCTACTGCATTATAAGAAGCATTCAGATTATCTACCAATACTGTATCACACTCTACTCCCTTGAGAGCTCTGTCAATAAGTACAACTGGAATATTTCTGGTAATAACCGAATTAATAACCTCTAAATCACATCCCATCGGCATTGTAATAATCCCATCGACCATTTTTTTTACTAAAAAATCGAGCTTTTGTTTCTCAAGTTTTTTATCTTCCTTATAGTCACAAATTATCGTACTATACCCATTTTTAATTAAAACGCTTTCTATATTTGAAACTATACTTGTAAAAAATATATTTTCAAGGCTTGGAATTAATAGTCCAATTGTCATTGTTTTATTAGTTTTTAGCCCTCTTGCAATCTCGTTAACTTCAAAACCCAACTCTTTTATTGCTTTGTCAATAACAGCACGATTTTCCTCCAGGACATTGCCGCCATTTATATATTTTGAAATTGTCGCTATTGATAGCCCGGATTTCCTGGCAACATCCTTCATTGTAGCAGAGATATGATCACCCTCATTCGCGAAACGTTTAACTGTATTTATAGTATCAAACCAATATTTAAAAGTCAATAGTTTCACTGGATAAAAATAAAAGCACGAATCTATATAAGATAAGTGCTTTTCCCTAATCTAATAAACTTTTATACTATTTTTGTTGTCCAGTTCTCTACATTCCACACATCGGTAACCCAATCCTCATAGAATTCAGGTTCGTGGCATACCAGTAGTACCGTACCTTTAAACTCTTTCAATGCCCTTTTTAACTCGTCTTTTGCATCAACATCCAGATGGTTTGTAGGCTCATCCAGTATAAGCCAGTTAACATCCTTCAACATTAGCTTACACAATCTGACCTTTGCGTTTTCACCGCCGCTGAGTACCATCATCTGGCTCGTTATATGCTCTGTAGTCAACCCGCATTTAGCCAGAGCTCCTCGCACCTCGGCATTGCTCATACCGGGATAATCGTTCCACACCTCTTCTAATGCAGTATTTGTGTTATAACGTTCAGATTCCTGTTCAAAGTAGCCCGGGTACAGGTAATCATCAAGCTTTACACCGCCTGAAAATGGCTTTTGTACACCTAAAAGGGTTTTCATCAAGGTAGATTTACCAAGCCCGTTTACTCCCTTTACAGCTACTTTTTGCCCTCTCTCCAAGGATATATTCAAAGGACTAGACAAAGCCGATTCATAGCCTATTACAAGATTTTCGGTCTGAAAAATATACCTTCCCGGAGCCCTTGCCTCTCTGAATTTGAAAATCGGTTTAGCCTTTTCCTTAACCTTCTCAATAATATCCATCTTGTCAAGCTTCTTCTGTCTGCTCTTTGCCATATTTGTCGTTGCAACACGAGCCTTATTTCTGGCTATGAAATCCTCAAGCTTCTCAATTTCCTTCTGCTGCTTCTCATATGCCTGCTGGGTCTGCTGTTTTGCCAGCTGATACATTCTCTGGAACTCATCATAATTCCCTGCATACCTTGTGAGCACAGCATTCTCAACATGGTAAATTACATTTACAACGTCATTCAAAAATGGAATGTCATGCGAGACAAGAATGAATGCATTTTCGTAATTCTTTAAGTAATTCTTTAGCCAGTTAATATGATTCTCGTCCAAAAAGTTGGTAGGCTCGTCCAATATTAATATCATAGGGCTTTGCAGAAGTAGTTTTGTAAGAAGTACCTTTGCTCTCTGTCCTCCGCTGAGGTTTGATACATCTGTTTCAAGCCCTATATCCCCAAGCCCAAGACCATTTGCTACTTCTTCTATCTTCGAATCCAATACGTAAAAGCCGTTATGCTCCAAAACGCTCTGTATATCCCCTACGTCTTCCATCATTGAGTTAATTTCACTCTCTGAAGCATCGCCCATTTTTTCGTATATCTCCAACATTTCCTTTTCCAAATCAAACATATACTGAAAAGCTTCTCGAAGTGCTTCTCTGATAGTCTTTCCCGGAGTAAGAACCGTATGTTGGTCAAGATAGCCCGTTGTTATTCTGTTGCACCATTCCACCTTACCTTCATCAGGCATAAGCTTACCGGTTATAATATTTAAAAAAGTGGATTTACCTTCACCATTGGCACCGACAAGTCCTACATGCTCTCCCTTTAAAAGTCTGAAAGAAGCATCCTCCAATATTTTTCTGGCACCAAAGCCATGACTTACATTCTCTACATTTAATATACTCATTTTGTACCCCTGATAAAAAATATATTATTCGCAGAACTAGTATAACTTATATTAGTGGCTTTAGTCCATAGAAATCTATACTGTAAATTTGCCGACAATTTCCTTTAGCTTCTGAGTACTTCTATTGCTGATTTCCATTTCATTCTTAACCTTACTTACCATTTCAACTATCTCAACATTCTGTTCCGCTATACTTTGTGTCCCCGCTGCCCCTTCATTTACTGTTTTGGTTACATCATTAATAGCACGGATTATTCCTTCTACAGAAGCTGTGAGTTCTTGTGACGTAGCACTAAAATCAGAAATAAGATCAAAAACAAATGCCGCATCGTTATTGTAGGATTCACCTGTTTTCACCATGTTTGAATAATCAGGCCTTACAGTTGTATCCAGAAAATTCAATACTGTTCTAGAGCCTTCAGAAAGTTCTGCAACTGCTGAAACAACTTCGTTTGTGACCCTCTGTATCTCATTTACTGCTATTTTGGATTCCTCAGCCAACTTTCGTATTTCGTCGGCAACAACAGCAAATCCCTTTCCTGCTTCGCCTGCTCTGGCTGCTTCTATTGCTGCATTTAGTGCAAGAAGATTAGTTTGTTCGGATATTTGTAATATAGTTCCGGTTAGAACAGTAATATGTTCTACTGCCTTTGAATTTTCCAATGCAGTTAATAATTTATGTGTTGTTTCATTATAAATGTCATTTGCTGTTTTCACAGATAATATTGAGCTGTCTCTTAATGTAATCGCTCGATTACCTATTTCTTCTGCCTCCATTGAACCATTTTGAGCCTTATCATTCATTGCTTCTATTGCAGATTCAATTTCCTGTGATGATGCATTTACTTGTTCTGTTGCAGCAGCAGTCTCCTCCATGCCGGCAGAAATCTCTTCGGTAGTAGCTGACACATTTTCAACAAATGTATTTAAATCCTCCATTTTCTGTTCTACTAATGCTATGGAGTTTTCAACAACTGTGGATTCTTCAATTATTCCTCTTACGATAGTTCTCAGATTAGCTAAGAACTGGTTGACTGAATCTGCAAGCTGTCCGACCTCATCTTTACGCTTGATATCTATTTCCTGTGTAAGGTCTCCGCCTGTTTCAACCAATAAGTTGAGTTCTTTTTTAAGCAATCCTATAGGTCTGATTATCCCATTTGCAATCAGAAGGCTAAGTATCACGCCAGCTACCAAAGCAAAAGCAATTAATGCAATCATAACTTCCATTGCAAATATAAAGTTTTTATTATTTTTTGCATTAATGTCATTTGCAACATTACTGCAGTATTCAGCTAAATCCTCAAGTGTCTTTTGCTCACCTCGTAAATAACTGATATTGTTATTCAGTAAATCAAGGGCTTCTTTCTTATTCCCTGCACATGCTGCCGCTATTATCTTCTCCCTTGCTGCTCTGAATTCTTTTCTGGCATTTTCAAATGACCCAATATTGTCTGACTCAAATTTGTCCAGTTTTGTTTTTTTATATTTTTCCCAGTTTTCGTCTACTATTTTTGAATTGTTTTCAATATTCTTTACAAACTGGGTCTGGGACTGGCTATCATTTCCGTACAAAACTAAATAAAGTATATATGATTCATTTTCGTTTGTTTTACTTATGCTGTCGTTCAGCCATTCTACGGGTAACAGCCTGTCCTTGTACATAGTATCTATTTCTATATGAGAGCTATTTATAAAATAGTACCCGGTAAAACCTACAATAACTATGAACAAAAGTAAAACAACAGATAGAAAAATTATTTTATGTGCTATCTTTAGGTTTTTCAACATATATTACACCTCAACAATTTATATTTTATGGAAACATCTAAATTGTAAACCTGTAATATTATGCATGTCAATTTTAACCATGAAAATATAATATTTTCATTTAATTGCTTAATATTGGGCTATTCTGCGGAAAGATTTATGTGAATTTTTACAACATCAAATATGTAAAAATTGTATAATGTTGTATTTATGCATAAAAACAGCCCCACAAACTTTTGCAGGGCTGTTTTTTATAATTTTATTCTGCGTCTTCGGTTATGTTTTCATTCTGGGTCTGAACTGTATTCTTTTTAAGGAAATCCAGTACATTCATTCCAGTAAGTGCTTCTACGGTTTCAGGCAATTGAGATATTATATCTGTTACATATCCTGTTACCTTGGCTGCACCTTTTCCTTGTCCGCCATTATCTACTATAACTATCTTCTCTGTCTTTGAAAGCGGACTAGCTACAGCGTTTGCTATTTCAGGAAGTTTTTCTATAATCATCTGAGTAACGGCTGCATCATTGTACATTTTAAAGGCTTCAGCCTTTTTCGCCATTGCAAGAGCTTCCGCTTCACCTTTTGCCTTTATGATTTCAACTTCTGCCATACCTTCGGCTCTCTTGGCTTTAGCTTTGGCTTCACCTTCCATCTCAATAGCACGTGATCTTGCTTCCGCTGCTGCAACCTCTCTGTACTTGTTGGCATCAGCTACCTTTGTTGCCTGATAGTTTTCAGCATCTGCCTGTTTCTTTACTGTAGCTTCCAGTTCTTTTTCTCTTCTCATTGCTTCCTGTTCTGCAAGTTCAATTTCCTTCTGTTTCTTAACAATTTCTACCTGCATTGCAGTTTCTGCAACTTCCTTTTTAACGATATTTGCTTTAATATCGTATGCTAGGTCGGCTTCAGCCTTTGCTGTCTGTTGATCCTTGTTATAGGACTGAACCTTCAGTTCCTTGTCCTTGTTAGCCTCAGCTATCTGAGTTTCAGCCTGAATCCTGGCTGCTTCACCCTCTCTGTTAGCCTCAGCGGTTTTAACCTTGGTTTCCTTTGTTGCATTTGCTTCTGCTATCTGAGCATCTCTTTTTACTTCAGCTATTCTAGGTTTTCCAAGGGCTTCCAGATAGCCATTTTTATCTGCTATATCTTTGATTGTAAGAACCTTTAATTCAAGACCCATGTTTTGAAGTTCCGTTGCTGCAACACCTTGAACGTGTGATGCAAAGGTTTCTCTGTCTTTATAAATTTCTTCTACAGTCATTTTTGAAACTATTTCACGGAGCTTACCTTCCAGAACCTGCTGAGTAGTTTTTGCTATTATTCCAAGCATGTAGTCAAGTCCCTTTGAAGTATTGAACTGCTCGGCAGCCGATAGAATTGACTCTTTATCAGATTTAACTTTCACTACCGCAACTCCGTCAGCTACAATGCCAACTCCCTGAGAAGTTAATGCCCCATCAATTCTTATATCTATCTGCATGTTTTCCAGTGAAATGATGTCTGTTCTTTCAAGCATTGGCACAACAATACCGCCACCGCCGGTTATAACTCTCCTGCCTCTGAACCCGGTAACTACCAAAGCTTTGTCCTGAGGTACCTTTTTGTACATTGAAACAAAGGTAAGAATTAATATAAATAGTACAACTATAATTACTCCCGGCACAAAATAAATTGAATCCAACATTTTAACACTCCTTTGTGATTTTTATATTTCAACCTTAAATTCTCCATATAAAGATTTGATTTATTTGGAAAATGAAAGTTGCTTTCTAAATTATTACTTTTGAGGCCTCACTTATATAGAAAGTATTATTCTCTATCTTGCATATAAATACCTTTTCACCTTGTTTTACGGGTTTACTTTCAACATGTCTTGCAGGTGCAGTATATTTAATTGAATTAACTGTATACTTGATAGTACCAAAACCATTTTCCATAATGTCTGTTGTCACTTCTGCCTGAACCCCCAATAGTTCTTCTCTTGATACATCAGAAGTATTTTCACTTCTGTACAGGGGCTTTGCTACTAAATTATATAAAATTGTTGAAATAATTATGCCAGCACCTAATGCAATTATTAAAACCACAACCCAATTCCAACTCAAGAATTTAGTACTGGTAATTCCTATCCCTCCAAACACTGTAAGGAAAGAAACTGCTACCAGCGGATTGAATAACAATCCCACCCAAGAAAGAATGCTGTTTGACATATCAGTCCCGTCACCACTGTGAGACCCATGAACCGAGTGATTTCCATCAACACTTCCTCCATGGGAATGAACATGTCCCGGTATATGCCCGCTGTCTCCGCCATGTCCGTGCATGTGAGAGCCCCCAAAGTCCCCGCTAGAATGAAAGACTCCTGATATACCACTTATAATTAAAGAAATAATTGTGTAAAAAACTCCTACCAAGAAAACCGTTGTATAAAAGTGATACATAATACACCCCCATTTATAGATTGTACTAATTAAGTATAATCTTAGATAAATTATATCCTACAAACCAATTATTCTCAATAATCGACGATAATATTGTAATAATGTAATTATTTTGTAATTGATACAATTTTACTCCAAATGTGTTTTTTATATATATAAAAAAAGCACAGACTTTTAATGCCTATGCCTTGATTTTTTATATATTTTATATATTGATTAGAAGGTTCCATGAATAATCTTGTTTCTGATTATTTTTTCAGACTTACTTTTATTGTTTTTGCTTAATGTTTGTGCAGCTAAATCAAAGGCACTATTAATGGTAGCCTCACTCATCTGAAACTCTTTTGACGCAAGTTCCATGACAACCTTATCATGCTTAGGACTATAATATCCGGTCTTTTTCTCAAGTTTTTTGTACTGATTCTGACAAAATTCATAAATCTCCAAACATTTTCTGGAATCTAACAAAGCTACACACTCCTTTCATAGTATATATACCCCAATTTTCCCTGCATAAACATTGTACTTAAAATTTATTAAAAAAGTATGGTGATAATGTTAAATATTTTTAACAATAATCTTGCCTGATTTTTCAAGGAATCATTCTGATTGCTTTTACACATATTTATATAGAAGGTTTTATCAGCTTAAAACGAAAGGATTTGATACTATGCAAAATAGAAAACAACAAGACAGTATCTCCGTTGATAATATAACTCAGGAAAATGATATAAGTAAAGTAACAAAAAAAGGTACAGGTAATGCAGGAAAAGACCCATTCTGCGTATACGACCACAAGAGGCACGCAGTGGGATCAAAAATTACTACTGAAAACGGTTTGCAGTCAGTTTGTACTGAAGAAGGCTCCTGGAAAACAAGTAAATAATAACTGTGTAAGCATGAACTTGTATCTAAGATTGTCTTTCAGACTACTATTGATACAAGTTTATGCTTTTTTTACTTTACTTATTTGCTATTCCATTGGCAAGATTCTTCAATAATATGTGCTATTTTTTCAAGTTCGTCAGCGTCTATCTTGTCAAACCGGCCTATTTGCGGACTATCAATATCCAGCACTCCTACTACTTCTCCTTGATGGCGAAGAGGCACTACAACCTCGGAATTGGACGCACTGTCACAAGCAATATGTCCTGGAAAACTGTGAACATCCATAACCAGTTGAGTTGCGTTTTCCTTTACTGCAGTACCACAAACACCTCTTCCGACAGCAATACGCACACATGCCACCTTACCCTGAAATGGTCCCAATACAAGCTCTCCGTTATCCATAAGGTAAAAACCTACCCAGTTAATTCCACTCAGTGCATGATTAATTAGAGCTGAAGCATTGGCCAAGTTTGCTATAGTGTTTGTTTCTCCCTCAAGAAGTGCTTTCATTTGTGAAACTAACAGCTTATACATTTCCTTCTTATCTGCGGGATACATATTGTCAATATTGTTTTGCATATAGCCTCCTTTTATTTTGGAAAAGATAATTCTATTTAAAAAGTTCGTTTATTTGCTCTGTCACGTTATTACTCATATTACCACAGTGATAACAGATTATTTCATGTATATTGCAATCCCTGAGCTTTTTCAATGACTTTACAGCTTCGTTCATATCAAACGTAAACTGAGGGTTAGGCCCTGTAAGCCTATGCTCATTCTCTGAAATTTTCTCAAAATTTATACTGTCTCCCGCTACCAGCGTTTTGTACCTGTTCAGGTATACACAGATGTGTCCTTTGGTGTGGCCTGGAGTATGTATTATTGTAATGCCTCCACAGTAAGGAAGCTCCTGGTTATCCACCAATGTTTGAGTCACCACTGGTTTATTGGAGGAAAACAGGTTTTGATATTGCTGGCGTTTTTCAGAAGACAGCTCTTCCATCTGTTTCTTCAGTGCTTCCAACTTATCCTTTGTAAACTTCAAGGGCATTAAGTCCCCCTGAATATAAGGCTTCTCAATTTCGTGGGACAAAACTTCGACTCTCTTACCACTGCTGGCCTCAACTTTTTTAACTATTTCTGTAAGGCCCCCGATGTGGTCCATGTCGTGGTGTGTAATTATAACCTTTGTCAGTTTTTGAGGTGAAACTCCTTCTTTTTCTATAAGATCTAAAATTGTGCTTCCCTGTCCCGGCAAGCCTGTGTCTATTAATACCAGGTCATTTTCATCCCATATGATTACGGGATACATTATTCCTTCTACATTTTGAACATTTGACTTCAACTCCAACATCGCCAATCCTTCTGATATTTTCATCTTATTTTCCTCCTTCATACTTATTTAAAAATTCAATTGTGTCATCACACCATTTCAATGATGCCTCCAAAGAGGTAATCCCGTACCGAAGGGTAACAAGCCAGTATGGATACTGGGGCTTTTTCATTGCCTCGGCATTATTCACATATTGGTCGTATATACTGTTTAAACGCTCAAACTTTAACTGATTCCTTGCTTTGTTTGATTCCAACATTGAAATAATATCTTTTCCCTGCATCTCGTTCCCAAAGGATAATTTCAATAATAGTTCTGATCTCTCTGGTTGATATTCTACCGGTCCAACAAGCCAGTCTTCAAGCTCTATACGCCCTTTTTCTGTTATAATGTACGACTTTTTCCTTGTACCTTCCTCCAAATTGCTTCTGCATATTAAACCGTTGGACTCCAATTGGGCCAGAACGGGGTATAAGTGTCCAAAATTCTCGTTCCAGAAAAAAGAAATCGCCTTATCGCAAAACATCTTTATATCATAGCCTGACATGGGGCCTAATAGACTTATTACTCCCAGTACCGCATATTTGGTCTTACTGTTTTTCATTTTAACCTCCTAAATTATATCAGAGTGATATAGTAAATTATATCACTCTGATATAATTTGTCAATAAAAAAGAGAGCCTTTTGTATTTTCAAAAGACTCTCTTCATTATACTTAGATTATTTAATTTAGCATCTTATTGCTGCGGTTTATCAATAGCACGTGCATCAATATATTCAAGAGCATTAAATATCTCTTCTGCAGCTTCTGCCCGTGTTATTTCCGCCTTTGGATTGAACTGTCCTTTGCTGTCCAAACTAACAACGTTGTAGAGAATTGCTCTTTGTATTTGACCCTCATATTCAGGTGTAATGTCTTTATGATCTGCGATCTCCCTGTATGCGATTTTCACAGTAGGCAGATAATACTGGTTTTCCATGGTTTGTATCAACCAATGAGTAAACTCCTCCCTTGTCCATTTTTGTGCTGGGTCAAGGTCACCGGGCAGCTGCATACTATTTACTGCCGCAATTATTAATCCTTGAGCATACCATGCATTATTGTCCGCCTTCACAAAATAATCTGTGGCCTTTGGCTCCTTGGCGAATTTTACAAAATCCAGATTCAGTTTAAATGAATTTACTATAAGTTGTACCCCTTGAGCCGCAGTAACCGGAGAATATGGGGAGAAATTTCCTCCGCCGGTACCATGTACAACTCCTTTATCCTTTAATGCAAGTATCTTCTCCTTTGCCTTTACATCTTTAAGATCATTAAACCCGCTTACTGCAGCAAAACTTGAAACGGTCATAGACAAAATCATAGCGGCAGTTATCGAGATACAAATTAGTCTTGATTTAAATCCCATGTTTTTTCACTCCATATGTTTAGTAATTTTGTACTACTTTAATTTATTTGACTCTAAAGAATGAAAAAAGTTCCAGAGATTTTTAACAAAAAAGCAGAGTCTGTAAATTCAGACTTCTGCTCCTTTAGTATTTCCGGATTATTTTATGGGACTTACAATCTCTATTTCTTTTCCGATATTGGTATACATGTTATTAACTGTCATATTAATTTCCCCTGATGAATCTTCCGTATTAATAGATCCATAAATAACAACCGACTGTTTTACAAGCTGCCCTTGAGAATTAACATATATAAACATTTTTGTGTCAAGGCCATTCTTGTATATATCGTCAAGTCCTAAGCCATATTCCAGCATATCTGCTGATAACAATCCCTGAAGTAATTCCATGTTCAATCTCACCTGATACTTTGAAACTTCCTCTCCATTAAGTATTGTTTTTCCCTCATTAGATATGTTCATTTTTCCATAAACATCCAACAACCTCAGCATTTCATTTCTATCAGTCTCAAAATCAGTATACAGGATACCTTCTTCTTCCGCCTGGCTTCTGGTGTATGCGTTCCATGAATCTGTTTCCGGATTTTTTACATATATCTTATCTCCGATATTTATGGTTTGATAATTCATTAAATCTTCCTGTTCACCATTAAGTGTCATTGTGAATTTGGAGTTTGATGTTGAATTATTTCCGTTTATGGCTCCATTTATGGACATATTCATTCCAATATTCATATCCAGGCTGTTTTCTTTCATATTTATTATTAATTCTGTACTATATTCACCCTTATAATCCAGCATACTTTTCATTGCATTGTACAGTTGTGGATTCTTAGGAATAGTACTATCCTTTATTTTTAACAGGTTGATTTTATCGTTCCATTCCATTGTTAAACCAAGTGCATCAACTACTGCCTTTGCTGGAACAAGAACTACTTCACCATTTTGCTCGGGTGCATTGTTTAGGGTAACCAGTTTATCCTGTGCAGACGTGTCTGAAAATGGGTTGCCACTACCAGTGTAGTTTATATAAGCAGATTTGTTACCTATATTCATATAGATATTTTTATCCTGAGCCTTCAAACTTTTAATGGATATTATGCCTGCCTGGCTATCAAAATCAACCTTTGCCCCTGTTTTTGAAAAAACCTCAACCGGAATCATTATGTCATTTTCAATAACCTTAGAAGGTGCTTGAAGTTTAATTAAGTCATCATTGTAAGTAACAACAACTTTCTTTAGTGATGCTGCATTTTGCTCAATGCTTTCCTTTGAATTTAAAAACTTATATAATATAACAGCTATCTGTTCTTTTGTCGCTTTTCCTGATGGAGAAAATGAATCAGAACTAACTCCGCTCATAATATTATTTGAAACAGCAAATTTGATTGATGCCTTTGCCCAATCAGACATCTTTCCGGCATCTTTGAATTTTAACAGGTCATCCAAACCCTGCTCTGCAACAACAGCTTCCTTTGATACTGAAAGATAGTTTAAAAGCATTGTTGTAACCTGTTCTCTAGTAGTCAGGCTGCTAATTCCGAATTTACCGCTTCCTGTACCACTGGTTATACCCGCCCTGTTGGCAGCTTCAACATATTTGAAGGCCCAATGGTTTGTAGGTACATCCGCAAAAGTAGCTGTTGAAGGGAGGTTTGAAGTATCAATATCAAGAGCCTTTACCAGTAGAGTTATAAGTTCAGCCCTTGTTATACTTTGACGTGGATTAAAGTTTCCTTGCTTATCTCCGCTAATTATGTTATTGTTTGCCATCCACTGAATGGCTTCTCTGGCATATGTTGAACTTTTGTTCATATCACTTACCCCAGCTGCCTGAACAGTACCTGAGCCAAAAACCATGTTCCCTGCAATCAAAATTGCAGTTACTGTTTTAAGTAAATTACCTGTTATTCTTTTTTGCATATGTCACCTCTTATTATAAATTGGCCCTGCAAGATTATATTATCAACTTTAACTTTACTTGACTAGTGTAATTAGTTCCACAAAAAAATTTCAAAAATATAGTAAGTTTTGACCCCACCAAATTCAAATGTATCCTTATACAAACCTAGGTAACATAAACATAGTTTTATGAATATTATGTAAATATAATGTTATAGGAGGAGGATTTATGTATTATATCAGATATCCTTTCGTGAGCCAGCAGCCAACAGATATGCAGGAACAGCCGTATTACCCTGCACAACCTCAATATGATGCTTATCAGTATACAGATGATTACACCCTACGGCAACCCAATGCACCGGTTTTAAGCAATAACCCGGTTACTACAAATATTGTATTATTCAAACAGTTGACAGGCTACCCAAACTATGGAAATCCAAGCAGAAATGCAGATATACTTTATACGGGAACTCAGGGAACATGGACTTTTGACTCTCCTGCTTTTTTAATTGTACCGGGAAACCAAAGAGCACAAATTGTTATAAGGTCGGTTCTTGATGACCATTCAAATGTACCTGTAAACCGTTACTCTGCAAGAATTACAATAAACGGATCTGTTGTCCATAACGGCCCCGTGCCTCTACAGCATGGTGTACCTGCCGGAGGAATGTTTGACAACTGGAGAGACTTAACCTTTAATGTACCTAATTTAAGAAGAAACAACAGGGTTACCATTGTAAATACTTCAACTGCCGGCCCTAGTGATTGGATAGCATTTGACTGGATGGAACTCAGACTTAACCCAAGGTAAATAATAAAACAAGGTATGAATATCTGTAAATGGTACTCATACCTTGTTTTTGAATATCTTTAGGACAAGCTATTTAATTATATCTAAACTCTGGACCAAACCGGCGTAAAATCTATATTTATTCCAGTTATCCATTATAAAAGTAAATATTATTTTGCACGGGTTCTGATTTCTTCAACTATCTTGTCAACAAATTGTTCTGCAGACATTGCTCCGAGATCTCCGTCTTTTCTGGAACGTACCGAAACAGCATTGTTTTCCATCTCCTTATCACCTATTACAAGCATGTAAGGTATTTTTTCCATCTGAGCTTCTCGAATCTTATAGCCAATCTTCTCATTTCTTATGTCAACTTCAACCTTTACGCCCTTGTCTCTGAGCATCTGTGCAACCTTCTGTGCAAAGTCATGATGCTTGTCAACCAAAGGAAGAATTTTTGTCTGAACAGGACATAACCAGGTTGGGAATGCTCCTGCATATTTTTCAATAAGCATTGCAAGTGTTCTTTCATAACAGCCTATTGATGTTCTGTGAATTATATATGGATGCTTCTTTTCATTGTTTTTATCAACGTAAACCATGCTAAGTCTTTCGGCAAGAGCAAAGTCAACCTGTACTGTAATAATAGTGTCTTCCTTCCCGTGAACATTCTTGCACTGTATATCAAGTTTTGGTCCGTAGAAAGCTGCTTCGCCTTCTGCTTCCTTATAATCTATATTCAAGTGATCCAAAATAGTTCGCATCTGGCCTTGAACATTTTCCCAGTCTTCTTCGTTACCGATATACTTTTCCTTGTTCTTAGGATCCCATTTTGAGAATCTGTAGGTTACATCCTCCTGAATTCCTAAAGTTTCCATCATAAATTTAATCAAGTCAACTACTCCCTTGAACTCATCTTCAAGCTGTTCCGGAGTACAAACCAAATGTCCCTCTGAAATTGTAAACTGACGAACACGTATGAGGCCGTGCATTTCTCCTGATGCCTCGTTTCTGAACAAGGTAGAAGTTTCACCGTATCTTATAGGCAAATCACGGTAGCTGTGAAGCTTTGTGTTGTATATCATAAACTGGAACGGACAGGTCATAGGCCTTAATGCCATTACTTCCTCGTCCTTATCTTCATCTCCCAACAGGAACATTCCGTCCTTATAGTGCTGCCAGTGTCCTGATAGCTTATATAAGTCACTCTTTGCCATAAATGGAGTCTTTGTCAGCACATAGCCTCTTCTCTCTTCTTCATCCTCTACAAATCTTTGCAAGGTCTGAATAATTCTAGCCCCTTTTGGCATAAGTAAAGGAAGACCCTGTCCTACTTCTTCAACAGTTGTAAACAGTTCAAGTTCTCTGCCCAGTTTGTTATGGTCTCTTTTCTTTGCCTCTTCAAGTTTTGTTACATATTCTTCCAATTCACTCTTTTTAGGAAAGGCTGTACCATAAATTCTCTGGAGCATCTTGTTTTTCTCATTACCTCTCCAGTATGCACCTGCAGCACTCATAAGTTTTACAGCCTTGAGCTTTCCAGTCGACATAAGATGAGGGCCGGCACAAAGGTCAACAAAGTCCCCTTGTTTATAGAAAGATATTTCCTCGCCTTCAGGTAAATCTTTTATCAGCTCAACCTTGTAGGGTTCACCCTTGTCTTCCATAAATTTTATTGCCTCTTCCCTTGGCAATGTAAATCTTTCTAAAGGAATATCTTCCTTTATTATTTTTTCCATTTCCTTTTCAAGCTTTGCCAAATCCTCGGGTGCAAAGTTCTTTTCAGTATCAAAATCATAATAGAAGCCGTTTTCTATAGCCGGTCCTATTGCGAGCTTAATATTCGGAAACAACCTTTTAACAGCTTGTGCAAGAACATGTGATGCAGTGTGTCTGTATGCAAGTCTTCCTCCTTCATCTGAGAAAGTTAAAAGGTTTAACCTGCAATCACTCTGAAGTTTAAAATCAAGTTCTTTTACCCTTCCGTCAACCTCTCCTGCAAGAGCCACCCTTGCAAGTCCTGCACTGATGCTTTCAGCAACTTCACGGACTGTAACACCCTCCTGATATTCTTTTATAATACCGTCTTTCAATGTTATCTTTATCATGTACAAAAACCTCCTTTTAACAATAGTTTTTAAGACATAAAAAACTCCCGTCCTCATATAAGGACGAGAGTTATCTCGCGGTTCCACCCTACTTTGTGCTCTGTGCGTAAAAATACGCTGATTATAACGTTATCACCGATACAGCTCGGAGGTGGTCTTCGGTATAGTGAAGGTTTGGATACTTTCAGCTAATAATATCCAATCTCTGAAACCCCAGCATATACTTACTCTTCTCGTCAATGCCTTTGACAATATTAAAATTATCTTCTTATTATTATATTCCTTACTGTTTTTATATGTCAATACTTCATAAATTGTTTGAATTTGATGTTAATTTTGATATTATTTGTAAATAATATAGCTATTGAGTATTATTTTACATATTATAAAAAACAGGAGGACGAGTTTGAGAAACAAAAGGGTTATACGTTATAAAAGAGACAGAAGGAAGAAATATTTTAAACTATTACTTTTAGGGTTCGTACTGCCGGCATTATCGGTACTTTTAGTTTATATATCTTTTTTAGTGTTTATTATGCCGTTATATGTCAAGTAATTGTTAATATTGCATATCATTTTGGTTTTTTATTGTAAGAAAATCGTATATTAATACTATTTGAAATAGCTAAGTATAATAATATAATAAGTGCATGGATTAAATTATATTTTCCTCCTTTAAATTATTTCGAACCGGCTGAAAATGGCCGGTTTCTTGTTTTGTATTTCTATAAAATCAATCAACGCATATGTAGTTTTTTATTTTATCAAATGTTTTTTGTTTAATTCCTGTTATTTTCATAATGTCAGTTAGTTTTGTAAAACCACCATTTTGTTCCCTGTATTCAATAATAGCTTTTGCAGTTGACGGGCCTACATTGGGAAGCTCTTCAAGCTCTGCCTGAGATGCTTTATTAATATTCAGAAGTTTAGTTTTCGAGCCATCTGATGAATTACTCTCTTTCTCACCCACATCAGCTCCCAAGCTGTCATTTATAATATCAACACCACTGTTTAATGTTTGTCCGCCAGCAGCTTTTACTGCTTGAGATTGATTACCTGTTTTACCTGCACTGGCTGCTTTTGCCGTTCCCTTAGCTTTGATTCTTATCATTGTATTTTCATTTAATGGGTACGCCAAGTTTATATTATCAAGATCAGCTTGCTTTGTAGCACCACCGGCATTTTTTATGGCATCTTCAATAATCTGACCCTTTTTAATTGTTACTACGCCCGGTTTGTTAACACAACCTGTAACATAGACTTTAATATCAGGGACTTTATCCTCCTGGGTTTGTTCTTTCGAAGGTTCCACCTCCTTTGATATGATTGGGGTGTTTTTTTCTTCAACCATTGGTGTTTCAAGTGGATGATAAACCTGCTTTAGAATGAAACCCAGAATACCAGCACCTAGTACCAGAACTGCGATAATACACACTACATAAATTTTACTTAAAAATATCTTTTTGCCAAAAACAGATATCTCCATAGCATACCTCCTATTATGTTAAGTTTTAAAAAATAAAAGATTTCTGGAAAAAATAGAAAAAACGGTTGAAATTATAAATTTATTTCCACCTCTGCCAACCAATAATACTTTGATAATTCAGCTTTATAATTTATACTATGGAAAGAAATAAAGAAAATATAGAATTGTTTCTTAACTATTATATTACATATTTTAGTATTTTACCATATTATTTAAACAAATCTCAATAAAAAAGTTTAAAAAAGTGAATTCTTGCTTTATACTTATAATATATTTACTTATTCACAGGAGGAGTTATGAAGAAAGTACTGGCAACATTAATTATATCAATAATATTACTATTTCAAGTCTCACCTGCATTTTGTGCAACTCTCGACATTGATGCTGCTTCATACATACTAATGGATGCAAAAACAGGAAGTGTTTTGTACGAATATAAGCCCGATCTGAAATGGCGTCCTGCCAGCACTACGAAAATAGCAACTGCATTAGTAGCTCTTAAGGAAGGAAACATGGATCAGGTAATGACCGCCAGTAATGAAGCAGTTACCGACATAGGCGTAGGTGGCATGAATATAGGTATCATGCCAGGAGAACAGATGTCGTTAAATAATCTGCTTCACGCTCTTTTGATAGTTTCCGCAAATGAAACTGCTAATATAATATCCGAAAACCTTTATAATGATAGAACTAAGTTTATAGCTGAAATGAATAAGGTTGCTTCAGATGCGGGAGCAAAAAATACGACTTTTACAAATCCCTGCGGAATTGATGAATATGAAAAAGATGCCGAGCACTTTTCCTCTGCAAGAGATTTGGCGCTCATAGCAAAAGAATGCTTAAAATATCCTTTATTTCGTGAAATTGTAGGTCAGAAGCAGCTTAATATGCTGCCTGCCACAAATAAACATAAAACTTGGAATGTACTTAACACTACAAATAAATTATTGGGGCAATCCTTTAAGTACGGCCCTGAAACCGGTGACGACAGAAATCAGTTTACCATAACAGGTTTAAAAACCGGTTCAACTTCCCGAGCAGGTGCAAATTTTATTTCCAGTGCTGTAAATAAGGATGGTCTTGAATTGATTTCTGTTATCATGGGTGTAAATAATAAACCCAATAGAAGTGTTTTTGATTTTACAAAAACCCTTTTAAAGGCAGGCTACGAAAACTATTCCAGGCAAATGATTATTGACCGTTCCACAATGATTCAGGAAATCTCAGTAAAGGATGCCGCAAATGGGGATAAGGTTGATCTTATAACCAATGGTGCAATTGAGGCACTTTTACCTAATGATAAAAACCAATGGCAGCTTGATAAAAAAATTAATGTCAGGCAGGATGTAAAAGCTCCTATAAAAAAAGGCACGGTTCTTGGAAGCATTGAATACACAAGAGAAGGCGTATCGTTGGGAAAAGTAGATATAGTTTCATCAAGAACTGTTGAACAAACACTGAAATCCAAATCCAAAGACTATGTAAAGGATGTAACAAGCAATAACCTCTTTAAATACATTGTAATTGGAGTAGCTGTAGTAATTTGCTTTTTAATTTTGAGATTTGTATTAAGAAAAATATCCAGAAAAAGGAAATACAAATTAAGAAACTTCAATTAATAATCCGACTTTTTATGTTTTTATTTACCTCATATATTGATTTAATTTAAATATACTTATATTATAGTATATGTTTATATGCAGTAAATAACTGAAAAAATACTTTTGGCTTTTTTAAAAGGAGTGTAGTCAATGAGAACCGAACCGATTTACCAAACTAGGAAAATCACTGATCTTAAAGATCTTATGGTTCAAAGCGCAAAATTATTCGGAGATAGAAACGCATTTTACATTAAAGACAAAAATGGTGAATACTACGGAAAAACATATACTGAACTCAAAAGCGACATTGATGCTTTTGGTACGGCATTGATAAGTTTAGGTTTAAAGGACAAAAAAATAGCTATTTTGTCTCAGAACAGTGCACAATGGTGCACCTCATACTTGACAATAACAGGCGGAGTTGGTGTTGTAGTCCCTTTAGACAAAGAGCTTCCTTTTAATGAGGTTGAAAACCTTATTTCTCGTGCGGGAGTCAGTGCAGTTGTTTTTTCATCAAAATACCGCAGAGAAATGTTGAAATTATCCCAAAATTCCGGGGTTGAATATTACATAGACATTGATCAAAAAGAAGAAGTATCTGACGGGTTTTTATCCTATTCATGTTTGATTGAAAAGGGTAAAGATTTAATAAATCAAGGCGACAGAAGTTATCTGGATGCAGATATAGATCCCGATGCTATGTGTGCCCTTATTTTTACATCTGGTACAACTGATTTAGCTAAAGGGGTTATGCTTTCAAGCAAGAACATTGCCTCCAACGTAAGAGCTGTTGTATCAATGCTCTACATAGACGAGACCGACAGTGTTCTTTCTATTTTGCCACTACATCACACATATGAATGTACGGCAGGTTTTTTGGTAATGATGTACAGCGGATGTTGTATGTCATTTAATGAGGGACTAAAATATATAGTTCAAAACTTGCAGGAGACAAAACCATCAATCCTTATGTTGGTTCCTTTGATACTTGAAAACATGCACAAGAAAATTGTAAAGCAGGCTTCAAAAACCCGTTTTGGAAAGTTAAAGTTTAATACTGCAATTGAAATAAGCAGCTTTTTATATAATTTCTTAAAAATAGATATACGAAAAAAATTATTCAAACAAGTTTTAAACACCTTCGGGGGCAGAGTAAGACTGGTTATTTCCGGTGCAGCTGCTGTAAATCCGGATGTTTCAAATGACTTATGTGCTATGGGCATAAGGATTGTCCAAGGCTACGGGCTCACTGAGTTTTCACCTATAGTCGCAGTAAACAACGACCGGGGTTTCAGACATGATTCCGCTGGAAAGCCTCTTGCTGGAGTAGATGTACAGCTCGAAAATGTGGGTGAGGACGGCATTGGAGAATTTGTTATATCTGGCGATAGTGTAATGTTGGGTTATTACCAAAACCCTACAGCAACCAGAAATATTTTAAAAGATGGTCGGTTATACACCGGCGACTTAGGATATATTGATGACGAAGGCTACATATATATTACAGGCAGAAAGAAAAATGTCATTGTCACAAAGAACGGTAAGAATATATTCCCTGAGGAAGTTGAAGCATATCTTGCAAAATGTCCGTTTGTTAGGGAAAGCCTTGTTTGGGGTAGATTTGATGAAGAAACCGGTGAAACCGAAGTTAATGCACAGATTTTACCCGACATTGATGAAATAAAGGATAAACTTGGTATTAATATTGTTTCAAACGATGAAATACGCAAAATCCTACATACCGAAATAAAAGAAATAAATAAACAGATGCCACTTTATAAGCGTATCAAAGACTTTACAATTCGTGAAGAGGAGTTTGTAAAAACAACTACTAAAAAAATCAAAAGATATGTTGAAAATGTGGGCTAATTTTATAATACATAAGTAAAGAAGCCGGAATAATAGAATTTATAAGAATTTCTATTATTCCGGCCTTTTTATGTTTTCAACAACTTTTTCCCACACTTCTTTTTCAGTCATAAAGGCATCTGCAATTTTATCCTCTATGCTATCAAGTTCTGAAAAGTTATTTCTCAGGCAATGTTTAAGATATACACCCTGAATATTTTTCCAGGTGATACAGGACTCGTCCAATACTTTGTTCAATTCATCGGTTAGGGGTTTATCCAATAGTCCCTTATCCTTTAGTGTGCAAAGCAATAGCTTGTTCCCTTTTACCCTGTTTGCTATCTTTGAAAACTCATAATTGTAATGATGAACCTTAGATGGGTCCTCATTTATCATTGTTTTGTTCACAACTTCCTGCTTTTCTATAAGCATATCCAAATTGCAAATCAGTTGCTCTGTACATCTTATAAATTGTTTTAAGTCTATTTCGTAGGGAGGAAGAAAGTCGTTTTTAAAGGTAAGAATTCTGTAATCTGTCTTAATTTGTTTAAGTGGTGAATGAAAAGCTTGAATTACTTCATTTGTAGGAATTTCTCTTATATCATAAAATAAGTTTACATCATCTTCAAATGTATAAAAAACATCTTTTTCTTCATCAAAACCTGTCACAAAAGCGAAGTGGGATGTATGAATTTTATTATAATAATAACAGTATTTATTCCAATTATATAAATCAACATTAAGAGTTACATATAAGTTGTTCATGAGGATATCTTTAAATTCCTGTATGAAATTTTCTTTATTCTTAAAGTTAAAAAATTCATAATTAAAAATATTTTCTGCGAAAAAATTGTAATACTCTCTAGTATAGTCTATATGAAAAACATTATCAGGATAGTATGTATACTCATAATAATTGAGATATGCAAGGGGGTCATAGCTGGAATCAACTTTTGTTAATATAGAAAGGAACATATTTACAATACAGTTCCCCCAGAATTTATTGTATGGCTGTAAATCCTTTATATATCGCATAAAAATTCACCCATTCTTTTATTTCTTATAATTTGATTATAATCGATTTTATTTTACATTACAATACATAATAGTCTGTATGTGTATTTTATGTAAAAAAATGCCCAAAGATAAAGTTCACCTTTGGACATTTTTTGTTATGTGAATTTTCTAATTTATTTTAAGACCACATTTCTTTTCTTAATGCTGCAATGTCTTCATTTTCAAGATATTCATCATATGTCATTTGTCTGTCGATAATTCCTTTTGGAGTTATCTCAACTATTCTGTTAGCTATTGTCTGAACGAACTCATGGTCATGAGAAGTAAAGAGAATTGTTCCCTTATAGTTAATCAGACCGTTGTTCAGTGCTGTGATGGATTCCAAATCCAGATGGTTTGTAGGCTCATCAAGAATAAGTACATTTGCACCTGAAAGCATCATCTTTGAAAGCATACAACGAACTTTTTCTCCTCCAGAGAGTACCGAAGCCTTTTTCAAAGCCTCTTCCCCTGAGAATAGCATTCTGCCAAGCCAGCCTCTAAGGAAGGTCTCTGTCTGATCCTTTGAGAACTGCCTTAACCAATCCACCAGATTTAGGTCAACACCATCAAAGAATTCAGAGTTGTCCGTTGGGAAATAAGCCTGTGACGTAGTTATACCCCATTTAAAGTCTCCACTGTCCGGTTCCATCTCACCAGTAAGAATTTTAAATAATGTAGTTTTAGCATTTCCGTATGTTCCGACAAATGCTATCTTGTCACCCTTATTTACTATAAGGTTAAAGTCGTTGAGAAGCTTTTCACCTTCGATCTCCTTTGAAATCCCGTTAACCATGAGCAAATCGTTTCCGGCTTCTCTCTCGGGCTTGAAATCTACAAAAGGGTACTTTCTTGAAGAAGGTTTTATATCTTCAAGTGTTAGTTTATCCAATAACTTCTTACGAGAAGTAGCTTGTTTTGATTTTGAGGCATTTGCACTAAACCTTTGAATAAATTCCTGCAATTCCTTTATTCTTGCCTCAGTCTTTTTGTTAGCGTCTTTTGCCTGCTGAAGTGCCAACTGGCTTGACTGATACCAGAAATCGTAGTTTCCCACATATAGCTGAATCTTACCAAAGTCAATATCAGCAATATGTGTACACACCTGATTCAAAAAGTGTCTATCATGGGATACAACAATAACTATATTTTCAAAATTGGCCAAAAAGTTTTCAAGCCATGTTATGGACGCAATATCAAGATGGTTGGTAGGCTCGTCCAATAATAGTATATCAGGATTTCCAAAAAGAGCCTGAGCCAAAAGTACTCTTACCTTCTGATTAGCGTCAAGATCCTTCATAAGCTTATAGTGATGCTCTTCTGTGATATTTAATCCGTTTAATAACGTTGCAGCATCGGATTCTGCTTCCCATCCATTTAACTCAGCAAATTCTCCTTCTAACTCAGAAAGTCTTATTCCTTCTTCCTCTGTAAAATCAGACTTTGCGTAAAGTACTTCTTTTTCATCCATAATTTCAATCAATCGCTTGTGGCCCATCATTACAGTTTTAATAACTTCAAATTCATCGTATGCGTAATGATCCTGCTTTAAAACAGCCATTCTCTCACCGGGAGAAATTGAAATATCACCCTTATTGGGTTCAATTTCACCGGAAAGTATCTTTAGAAAGGTTGATTTTCCGGCACCATTGGCACCTATTAATCCGTAACAGTTTCCCTGGGTAAATTTAATGTTTACATTTTCAAATAAAGCACGTCCCCCATACCTAAGAGAGACACCGTTTGCACTAATCATTTTATCTCCGTTTCCAGGCAGGATAGCTAAATACCCTGTCCTTTTTATTATAAATATTAAAAAAATTTAAATGTTTATTTTACTTATCAAAAACAGCATAAAATAAGAAAAGCATAGTTAATGCTTTTCCCAATAATATTAAAGCACAACTTATTATAATGTTCAATATCTAATGCTAGTCATTTCTCCGTCAGACCATAGTCTTTCCAGATTGTAAAACCCTCTGTCTTCCTGATGGAAAACATGAATTACAACGTCAGCGTAGTCCAGTAGAATCCATCTTGCAGAATCGTAACCTTCCTTGTGGTGTGCCTCCAACCCCATTTCAGCCAGTTTGAAATCTACTTCATCAGCTATAGCCTTTATATGAGTCGAGGATGTACCGCTGCATATAACAAAATAGTCGGCAATAATAGTAATATCATGAATATCAATTATGCTTATATCCTTTGCCTTCTTATCTTCCATGGCCGCCACGATTTTGTCTACCAATGTTTTTGAATCCAATATTTTGCACCTCATCTTCTGATTGTTTTATATTAAGGATTATAATCATTTCCAAGAATTATTGTAATATCAAAATTGGGTTCAGCCTGTATTTCTTCTGAAACCTTAGATATTTTTAACATGTTGCTGATTGCACCTGTCTTTATGCCTTTCTTTCTTACAATTATTTGAGAAGTACTTTGAACTTTGCCCGTTTCGGCACTTGCCTCAAACCCCTGTGCCACAAGCATAGTCTTAACCTCTCCTGCGAGACCTTTTTTACCCGTACAATTAATAACCTGAACTGTGGTCTTTCCACTCTTCTTTGTTGTTTCAGCGGTGTCTTTAGCGGAATCCTCAATTGGCTGGCTATCCACTATTATTTTTCCGGGGGTCTTTGATGCAGGTGCAGGCTTGACGGGTTGCTTTTTTACTTCAACAACCTTTTTGTCGAAAACACCTGAATCTTTATAAAAATTCGCCCCTACTATAATTGATGAAAACAGTAGCAAAAATGTTCCTACTGCATAAAATACAAATTTAATAAATTTACTCATTTTTTATTATCTCCAAAACTAGTTATCCTCAGTTTTTTGTGTCATTAATAATATATAGTTTCTTGCCTCAATAGTAAATGGATGAATTAAGCCATTTTGGCTAATAACGTATTTTATTACACTATTAAAAGCACTTATCAAAGCACGATCCAAATCTACGAATGCCAAACTTCGTGCTTCCTGTACATCGCCGTGGGTCCTTCCCGGCTCAATGTAATCAGCCAGAAATATTATTTTATCCATTGTACTCATTCCTGCAAATCCGGTAGTATGATACTTAATTGCATTTAGTACGTCAGGATCGTCCACGCAGTACTTTTGTCTTGCCACTACAGCACCTACTGCCCCATGCATAAGGAATAACTGCTTTTCCTCAATAGGACTGAGTTCTATGTGATTTTGAATACAATACAGCTTTGTTTCATTGTCATCAAAGTTCTTAGCACAATCATGCAAAAGTCCTGCCACTTTAGCTTTTTCTACATCCTCACCATAATGTTCAGCCAATTCAACAGCGACTTTCATAGTATTAACAGAATGAATGTACCTTCCCGGTTTTAGGGACTTTTTAAGCAGTATATCCATTTCACTAAAATTCATTTTCCATCCTCTTAAATATATAATTTGTTTTCCTTTATATACCTTTCAACAGGCTCAGTTGTAAAATATTTAACAGACTTTCCACTTTTTATTCGATCTCTTATAAAGGTTGATGAGATTTCAATTAAGGGCGCTTCAAAGCCTGTAATATTAACATTATATTTGCTCTTTAAATAAGTTAAACGTGTCTTAAATTCTTCATCATTGAACCCGGGTCGCATTAATGCTATAAAACTTGTTAGTGTAAACACTTCATCCGCATTTTTCCATTTCAAAAGATCCATTACTACATCAGCACCTATTATATAATAAAACTCTGTACCCTTAGGATAAAGTTCATGCAGCTGTTTAAGCGTATCTACCGTATATGTGTATCCTCGGCGTTCTACCTCAATAGAAACCGCTTCAAAGTTTGGATTTGTACTCACTGCACACTGTACCATGTTCAATCTGTGAACAGGGTCAGTTACTGAATCAAGGTCTTTGTGAGGCGGTTTCCCCGATGGTATAAATAATACCTTATCCAATGCAAATTCTTCCCTGACCAGTTCGGCAATTGCCAGATGTCCAACATGAACAGGATCGAATGTACCTCCGCAAATACCTATTTTCATGACTTTATCCAAATCAAACGTCCTTTCATAATATATATTGTTTTTATTTTGCTGCAATATAATCTACATTATAGCATAAAAATTTTAACTATTTATTAAGAAATGTAAAAGTTTATCAGAGAAATTCTTAAACAGGAAAAGACCCGGCTTTTTTTGTTATGCCGTGTCTTCTCTTAATTTAATCAACCGTCAGCTTCTTCCTTGTCGGAATCCGTTTTGGGGGCTGACTTATTACGTTTACGAAGTGCTTCACTGATGAGATACTCTATCTGGCCATTTACAGACCGGAATTCATCATCAGCCCACTTCGATATTTCTTCCCACATTTTGGGACTGAGCCTAAGTAAAAGTGTCTTTTTTTCCGCCATATTACCATCGCCTTTTTAGTTATGCAAGGTTCCGGTGTTTATAACCGGCTGTGTATTTCTCTCACCGCATAATACCACCAATAAGTTGCTGACCATTGCAGCCTTTCTTTCTTCGTCAAGCTCCACTATTTCATTTTCACTAAGCTTGTTAAGTGCCATCTGAACCATCCCAACAGCACCTTCAACTATTTTCTGTCTCGCAGCAATTATGGCAGCCGCTTGCTGTCTTTGAAGCATTGCTGCAGCTATTTCCGGTGCATATGCCAAATGAGACAGTCTTGCTTCCTCAACAATTACACCTGCTTTTCCAAGCCTTTGCTGAAGTTCGTTTTTAAGCGCTTCTGCAACCTCATCTGTACTTCCCCTTAATGAAATTGTATGAGTATCTTCGGTATTGTCATATGGATACATTCCAGCCAAATGTCTCAAAGCAGACTCACTCTGTACATTTACATAGTCAACATAATTATCTACATCAAATATGGCCTCAACGGTATTTTCAACTCTCCAAACAATTACTGCTGCTATTTCAATAGGATTACCCATTTCATCGTTAACCTTTATTTTTTCTCCGTTAATATTTCTTGACCTTAATGAAATCTTTTTCTTTGAACAAAAAGGATTAGCCCAGTGCCAGCCTTCTTTTTTAACAGTTCCCGTATACTTTCCAAAAAGAATCAATACCATAGCTTGATTAGGCTGAATAGTAAAAAATCCGGGAAGTATAAATATAAACACAATAAATAAAACAAGTCCCAGTGCAATTAAAACATTAGCTTCTTTATATACACCTATTCCGAAAATAACTATACTCAAAATAAGTATAAAAAATGCTCCTAAAAGAATTTTTCCACCAGAAGCGGTTTTTCCTTCAATTTCTTTCATAACTATCAACCTCCCAAAATTAACAACAAATTAAATATTAATATGATATCTAAATGATATCATATTAATATTATAAGTTCAATATTTTCCATACAAAATTATTCCTCTATCATGCTTTTCAATTTCTCAGCATCAATTATTTTTACGGCTTCCTTCTGAAATTCAATAATACCCATGTCACGCATTATTCCCATCTCTCTTGACATGGAAGGCCTGGATATATTCAGAAATTCCGCCATTTCATTTCTGTTTACTGGAAGCCTGAAAGTATTGCTGCCTGCCTTTCCCATGTTTTCAAGTAAAAAGGACGCAATTTTGGAGTTAATTCCTTTCATTGAAAGATATTCTACTCTTCTGTTAAGCATAATCGCCCTTGTAGAAACACTTTTTAAAAGGTTCCTTATAAGCTGTGAATGATAAGAGCAAGCATCACTGCATTGATTTAAGATCATTTCATTTTCTATAAACATCACTCGACAATTAGTTTGAGCCTGAACGTTTGAAGGCCATTTTTCTGTCCCGGAAAATGCAATGACCTCACCAAAAATACTTCCCGGCTTGATGAGACTCATCATTACACGATTTCCAGCAGCATTTTCCTTAGTTACAACTCCGTTACCCTCCAAAAGTATCCCCACCCCTTGATACCTGCCCCCTGCCATTACTATATAATCTCCCTTGTTATAGCTGTAAACCTTTGGGCTGAAGCATTCAAGGATTGAAATAATTGATTTACCGTCAAAGTTCTCAAACAGTTCACAATTGATAAGGACCTCTGTTATATTTTTAATTTCACTTTCGTTTAATTTCATAGTTCCTCCTTTTGTATCTCCAGATACCGAACTTAATATAATTATACCTTATAATAATTACATAATCATTTAAACGACAAACAAAATCAAATATATATTTAAAGGAGAGTTATATTATGAAGAGAAATATTATAAGAATAGATGAAGAAAAGTGCAATGGGTGCGGGTTATGTGTAACAGCATGTCATGAAGGTGCACTGGTTATAGAAAACGGCAAGGCAAAACTTATATCCGACAGTTACTGTGACGGGCTCGGAAATTGCCTTCCTGAATGTCCTACAAATGCAATAACTATTGAGGAACGAGAAGCAGATGCATACGATGAAGAACTTGTCAAAAAGAATATTGAAATGAAAACCGCTGTACAAACTCCTCCAATACATCATCACATGCACGGCGGATGCCCCGGTTCTAGAGCAATGGCAATAAAGAAGGCTCCGGCGGCGGAACCCGTATCAACTGCAGCTTCTGTTCCAGCGGTATCAGAGCTTATGCAGTGGCCATGTCAAATCAAGCTAGTTCCGGTTAATGCACCATACTTTGACAACTGCGACCTGCTGATTGCCGCCGATTGCACTGCATACGCATATGCAAACATTCACAAGGATTTCATGAAAAACAGAATTACACTTATCGGATGTCCTAAGTTGGACGAAGGTGATTATTCAGAGAAACTTACTGCAATTATTGCAAACAATAACATTAACAGTGTGAAAGTTCTCCGAATGGAAGTCCCTTGCTGTGGAGGCATTGTAAGTGCGGTTAAAACTGCCTTGATTAATTCGGGAAAAATGCTTCCTTGGAGTATTGTAACAATAGGTACAAACGGAGAAGTACTGCAAAGTTAATTAATGGAATTGGTAGTTTAAATTGAATAATTTTTCCATTATAATAGGTCTGTAGGCAAATTATGCCTGCAGGCCTTTTAAATTTATAAAGCAGGAGGATTATTTATGCTTATAGGAATAATTGGAGCTATGGAACAGGAAATAAAGCTATTAGCAGAAAGCATGCTGATAAATGAAACAAAAACTATTGCTATGCGCGAATATTATATTGGCAAACTATTCGGCAAAGACGTTGTTCTGGTTTTCTCAAAATGTGGCAAGGTTGCTGCAGGTTCAACTGTTACTACACTTATAGAAACCTTTGATGTTGACGTTGTCCTTTTTACAGGCGTTGCCGGAGGGGCTGACAAAAACTTAAAAATAGGCGATATAATTGTCGCGGACAAGCTGGTGCAGCATGATATGGATGCAAGTTCCTTGCCGGGATTCAGTAAGTTTGAAATACCTCTTTTAGGAGTTGGAACATTTGTTGCTCCTTCTCATATGGTGTCACTGGGTAAAAAATCTGCTGAATTTTATGTATCTAGCTGCTTGAATACAGATGTGGATGAAAGTATCTTAAAAGAGTTTAATATCTGTACTCCAAATATCGTAACAGGTACAGTGGCAAGCGGAGACCAATTTATTGCAGACAGCAGCAAGGTTGTAAGCCTTACACAGGAAATAGAAAATCTAAAATGTATTGAAATGGAAGGGGCAGCCGTGGCACAGGTTTGTTACGAACATGGTGTTGATTATGTTATATTCCGTGTTATTTCCGATAAAGCCGATGAGCATGCAAATATCAACTTCCCCAGATTTATCGAAGAAGCGGCCTCTCATTTTACCAGAGGAATTGTAGAACATTTTGTTTCAGAAATAGCATGACATTAAGCCGGGTTAAACCGGCTTTTGTTTTATCTTTTTTCAGAAGTTAATTAACGTATTCAATTTACATAATGAATTTCCCATTCTTTTGATTTCACTACAATCCAATAGTATAAAGGCTCAAAATAAATTTGTACTTAAATATTATGTAACATTAAACACTTCATCTTAATATACTACTAATGTGAATAGAAAAATTATTTTTCAAGGTGATTTATATGCCATTAACAGACCGAGAACTTCTTGCAAGATTAATAAGATGTGAAGCCGAAGGTGAAGGGGACGACGGTATGAGGGGGGTTGCCTCTGTCGTTATGAACCGAGTAACTGTTCCGTATGGCGAGTTTTTCAGACTAGTTCATGGTGACATCAGAGCTGCAATATTCCAGCCCCGACAGTTTACTTGTGTAATGGAAGTCGTAAACGGTCAATATAACCCTCAAAATATATTTAATATGACTCCCTTACAAGTACATTATGATATAGCTGATTGGGCTATGACCGGCAACACTCTTGGTGCTATTGCAAACTCATTATGGTATTTCAATCCGTTTAAACCTTCATGTGTATCCTTTTTTCCTCCCGGTGAAAACGGAACATATTTAACCAGAGTAAAACAGCACTGTTATTATATCCCCACTCAAAAGTATGCAAGTACCTAAAATAATGTATCTTAAGGAAAGGAAGAATAAATTATGAAAAGCTCACATACTCCATATTACAACATACCGGATTGTTATTTTGACGACCGTCAAAATAACAATATGGTAAATCCGGAAAGTATGCCCACCGGAATACCTACTGGAGGCCCTTTCGGTTCTACAGCTTTCCCTATGGGCTCTTCAACGGCTGGTCAGTCTATACCTTTTATGAATCCTATAAACCAGTCAATGTCACAGCCCCAGAATATGAATCAGCAGCTTAATCCTTTGGCACCCATTACCCCCACAACTGAAGGCCAACCGCTGACAACTCAAAGTATTGAGTTTATGAACGGATTTCTAAGAACACAGATAGGTAAAACCGTGAGAGTAGAATTCCTTATCGGAACCGGAACTCTTGTAGATAAATTTGGAAAACTTTTGGCCGTAGGTGCTAACTATCTTGTTATAAGGCAGGCCGAAACTGATGACATTGTAGTTTGTGATTTCTTTACAATTAAATTCGTTACATTCTACCTTTGATTTATATTAAAAGGCTCTACTTCACTGATTAGCTCAAAAGGCACAAATTGTTTTCAATTTGTGCCTTTTATTTTTTATGCATCTATAATGCCCGTTATTGGGATTATAGAAATATACAATGCTTTTTTGGAGGGTAAAGTGAAAGATCAAAAATTGTGGAGATACTATGACTTGATAAAATTTCTTACCTTGATTAACGGTGAGTTATACTTTGCACGTGCAGACAGTTTTAAGGACAAATATGAAGGTGCAATCCCAAAGCAAACTTTTCAAAGTATGATAGAAAACTTCAGGTATTACGGCACTGTCAAGAATAAAGCTGATATAATACTTGAATTCCAAAAAATATTCAATGAAAAAAGAAAAAAGGCCGCCATAAGCTGCTGGCACATCAACGACACCGAATCTGCAGCAATGTGGGAATTATATGCAAGAGCAGGCTTTGGAATTGCAGTCAATACAACGACAGAAAGGCTTGCAAATTCCTTGGTTATTCCCCATGGTTATAATATGATAATGTCTCAGGTAAACTATATCGACTTTGATACAGAAAACAATACCGACTATATTTACAATGAACTTCTTCCTTTTAAAAATAAAAGGAAAGAATTTATATACGAAAATGAATTCAGAATTATTCTTTATAAGCAAAAAAAAGAATCAATCTCTGTTTCTTCATACTCTGATGAAACCATCCTTGAGGACAAAGTCAGTCGAAGATTTCATTTTGGACTGGAAAACCTCCCCCAAGAAGGAGTAAAAGTAAAAGTTGATCCCTCTAAAATCATCCTAGAGATACTGGCTTCACCTCATATGAAAAAATACGAGGTACAAGAAATCAGGAGACTTCTCGATATTATAAATAAGAATAATAATACAAACTTTACAATACGACATTCTGATATTTATGACAATTTGAATTATTCAAAATAAAAAGCACCTACATAAGTAGATGCTTTTTTGGCGTGCCCATGGGGATTCGAACCCAAGACCTACGGCTTAGAAGGCCGTTGCTCTATCCAGCTGAGCTATGGGCACATATTGGAGCGGGTGATGGGAATCGAACCCACGCAATCAGCTTGGAAGGCTGATGTTCTACCATTGAACTACACCCGCAATACCTTGTTTTGTCAGCCTTTAGGGCGTGTCCCCCAGCTGACTTTTACTATTATACAAGGTACATTATCTTTTGTCAACATTTTATTTTTAATTTTTTTAATGTTTTTTATGTTCACTTTTGACTAAATATAAAAGAATTCAGCGTCTACTTTTTCAGGCGTTATCTCCAAAATTGCATATGACTCCGATAAATTACTTCTGGATTCACTTATGCTTCCCGGATTTAAAACCATGCGGTCAGAGACCTGGTCAATCAATGCCACATGGGTATGACCGTAAAGAGCAATTTGCGCATTTTCTAATTCCGCCTTGGCAATTATACGATCCAAGTCCCACTTTACCGAATATTTGTGACCATGAGTCAAAAATATTCTCCTACCCTCAATTTCCAGAGTCTTTTCCGCCTCAACTGTTCCAACTCCAAAGTCACTGTTTCCATAAACATACTCAAACTTTTTATCCGGATATAGCTGTTCAAGATCTGCCACATCCCTGCAATAGTCACCCAAATGAATTATCACTTCAACATCCGGGTTATTCTCTATTGCCCTCATTGCATTAGTAAGATACCCGTGAGTATCACTCATAACAAGTACTTTCATTTACAAACCTTCCCCCGTACAGCAAAACCTGCTACAACGATTATTATAAATATTTCTGTAATTTTTCCTGCATTAATGCCAGCGCCTTAGCACGATGGCTTATTTTGTTTTTCAAATCTGCATCTATTTCAGCCATAGTCTTATCAAATTGCTGCACAAAGAAAAGGGGGTCGTAACCAAAGCCATTGCTGCCTTTACATTCGAAATCTATAAATCCCTCACAGGTTCCTCTAACTACAAAGTGCCTGCCATCTGGAAATACTACCGCTATTGCACATACAAACCTTGCGGTTCTCTTTTCAAAAGGTACATCCTTTAACATATCCAATAACTTTTTATTTTTATCGGCGTCATTTGCTTCAGGTCCTCCAAATCTGGCTGAGTAAATTCCCGGAGCTCCGTCCAGAAAGTCAACTTCCAATCCTGAATCGTCTGCCAGTACCATGCTTTTTGACACTTTACTTATTTCAAGGGCCTTTTTCAAAGAGTTTTCTTCAAAAGTTTCGCCATCCTCAACTACATCAATATCAATATCTGCTTCATTCATTGATATAACATCAAGTGGCAGTCCTGATAATACCTGCTTGATTTCAACTATTTTTCCCTTATTTTTTGTAGCAACAATTAATCTTTCCATAAGACCTCATTCTGAGCCTTTATAAGCTCATTTATTCCGGATTCAGCCAAATTAAAAAGTTTATCCAACTGTTTCTTACTAAAGCTTGATTTTTCGCCGGTAGCCTGTATCTCAATGAATTCGCCTTTATCCGTCATTATAACGTTCATGTCAACCGCTGCATTACTATCCTCAATATAACAGAGGTCTAAAAGCTCTTCACCATTAACAATTCCTACACTTGTTGCAGCCACAGCCCCTGTAATTGGCGTTTTTGAAATTATGCGATTTTTAACCAGTGTCCTACATGCATCTACTAATGCCACATATCCTCCTGTGATGGAAGCTGTTCTGGTTCCGCCGTCGGCCTGAATTACATCACAGTCAATGGTTATAGTTCTCTCACCCAAAAGTTTCAGGTCAACTATCGTTCTCAGTGACCTTCCTATAAGTCGCTGAATTTCAGAACTTCTTCCATTAAGCTTTAATTTTGAAATATCTCTTTGATTCCTTGTAGCTGTAGCTCTGGGAAGCATAGAATATTCAGCAGTTATCCAACCTTCTCCTGAATCCTTTTTGAAAGGAGGAATCCTCTCCTCAACAGAAGCGGTGCATATTACTTTAGTATCCCCAACTTCTATGAGAACTGATCCTTCTGCATGTTTAATGTAATTTCTCAGAATCCTTACCGGCCTCAATTGTGTATTGCTTCTTCCGTCATGCCTCAACATATTCCCTCCATATCTTAAAAACAAAATAATAATAACCCAAATATTCTAAAAAATCATCCGTATATTTAGATAAATAATCAACATTAATGTTATATGTTTTGTATACTTTACACTAAATTTAGTTATCTATTACCTTGTTAAAGGTCACAGGAACACTTTTAGCTGAGGCTACTTCTGTCCCTTCAGGCAGAGGCTTTTCTTTACCGTTTATAAGGAGCTTTATTTTTTGTATGCCTTTCATCTGGCTGATTGTATAATATATTTGGTTCAGAAGACTATCCTCTTTTTCTGAACCACCATAATTTGTAATCTGGCTTGAAAAATCCAGAACAGCAGTACTTCCCTTTTGGTCGAAAGAAATGAGTTTTGTACCTTCCGGAATAGATGTAAAGTATGTTGTATCATTAGGATTTTTACTCAATTCGTTGAAAATCAGTTCCGGTATTCCGTTAGGATCTGTCTGTGGTATCTGCACAGATACAGGGACAAGATAATTGTGATTATTACTATCATCTGAAATATAGTATAAGTCGCATTTTACACAACCATCCTTAATTTGAGTATCACTTGAATTAATTAAAGTATTGCTTCTATTTCGGAGAATTGATAAATCAGTTCCATTTTCAAGAGTTGATATTTCCCTTCCTTCAACCCTGATTCTGACGTCTGATACTGTTGAGAAACCAGTCAGTGTATAAACAACCGATGCTACCGCCTCTTGCTCTTCCTGCTTACCGGATAAATTTAAAAACTCCTTGGAAAAGTCAATAACAGCAACCTTGTCTTTAATATTTATACCTTTTATCTTTGTACCTTTGGGCAGTACAGGGTAAAGTCCATAGTAGTCCAACTGTTCTTTTGTTACGGCCTCATCTACTAACCCGAGAACTGCTGCCTTTGCCAGACCTTCCTGTTTTTTTACTGTTCTGGTAACAGGTACAAGTAATCCTTTTTTGTTTTTGTAGTATAAAGTTATAAGAAGATTGGTTTTATCAGAAGCAGGTACCATACCTTTACCCGCCCCATTATCTATTACAAGACCATTTATCTGGCTACCGGAATAATTACCGCTTACCATGGAGCTTGTTGTTGTGGGGGCTGCTGTACCTGTAGCCATAGCCAGTCCTTTTGAATTGGTGGCTGTGGCGGAAGCAGCTGCTTTAGAATCCTGAGCCGTATTTGTTGCAGAGGAATTTAGGGTTTGATTTGCCGCCTGAACGCTAGGCTCCTGTTCTTCTTTGTGACCAATAAAAGAGCATCCTGTCGATAAAAGCATAATTACCAACACAATACTAATAATTTTTTTCATATATAGTCCTCCTTAGAGTAATTTGAAATATATGGTAATTATAGACTATATATGAAAAAATTATTATTTCCCGTAAGTGTTGGTAATTTTATAGTTTATTTCTCGTTAATTTGTTCTTCTGTATTTTCTTCTTTATCTTCTTGTTTTTTATCTTCTTGTTCTTTATTTATTTGGTCCAGCCCTTTAACTATGGCATCACACAAAGCCTCGGCAGTTTTTTGCTGAAAATCCTGACTGTTAAGCCTTTGCAAGTCACCCGGATTGGTCAGGAAGCCGATTTCTGTCAGACTCGAAGGCATATGTGTATATTTCAGAACAACTAAACCGGGTCTTGAGACAGTTTTTCTATTATATGTATCCAATTTGCTCATAAGTGAATTCTGAATTAATTGAGCAAATTTTTGGCCTGTGAAAGATTTATCTCCGGCTTTTTCAGGGTAATACAAGGTTTCCGTACCATTTGCAGTACTCTTATCGAATGAATTATTATGTATACTTAAAAACAGTGTTGCATTTAAAGCATTTGCAATATAAGGTCTGTCGTAGAGACCTACGAATGTATCATCCTGTCTGAGCATAAAAGTATTTATTTTTTTAGCCTTCAATAGTTTTTCCAGCTTTAAAGCGATAGCCAGATTTACATCCTTCTCTTGGGTAGAACCTCCTGAAGCCCCCGGGTCAACACCGCCATGCCCCGCATCTATAACAACCAGCCTTTCGCCCTCTTTGGCAGGTGTGAGAAGATTTACTTCCGTTTGTTTTAAATCTTCATTGTATGAAGTATAGAATGTAAACTCCTTTTTTACATTAAATTCGATATTGGTATCTAATGTTTCCTTATCAATTAAAATGTTTACGGAATCCACATAATCATCATCAATTTTATAAGCACTATCTGAAAGTTTTAAATTTGCTGTTGCAGGTACTGTAATAGTATATTTTCCGCTTTGCTTATCGTAATTTTCAGTAAAATACTTTTTTATACTTGAGCCGGTACTTGTTAGTGCAATTCCTTTAAAAGCAAAGTATACCCTGTCCTGGTTACTTACATATGTAAGGTAGGAACTTAATACTTGCTTTACAGGTACTTTTTCGGGTTTGTCATCCGGCTTGTCCTTTACCGGTTCACTTGGCTTTTCAGGTTTAACATTCTGATTTTCATTTTTAGGAGGGGCAGCTTTTATTTTTTGTATATTTATAGATTTGCCCTTACTGTCTACCGCTGCTGAAAGACTTTTTATATTTTTTATAAAGTCAACAGGTATTATAAGCCTGTCATTTATTTTCTTTGCTTGAGTTGAAAGCTTATAGGTTTTTCCGTCCATCTTTGCGTTTATGTCATTATTTTTGAATTGAAGCTTTGACCCATTATAAGAAACATCCATAAGCTGTGTTTTACTGTTCCATACAACCTTGCCACCGAGTTTTTCAAACACTGCTCTAACGGGCAGCATAGTTGTTTTATTAAAAACAATTCCGGGAAAGTCTGTTTTTAATTCCTTACTGTCTATTGTAATTTTATAAATGGTGCCGGAATAATTCACTTTCTTTCCGTCATAATTCATAGTCAGCGACTGTGCTGCAAACACAGAAAACTGAGGTATTAATACCAAAAAACATCCCAAAATACATGCTAGCATTTTTTTAAAGTTCGATTTTTTCTTCATTTGTCTTCTGTCACCTCATAGTTTACCATTATTTTATACAATACTATTATATCTTTGTTTTGACAATAAAGGGTAAAAAATAAGACATTTTAAAACAAATGTAACCTCAATGTAAAAATTCTGGCAGAATAATGGGTTAAATTCCCTAAATTATTTCACAGGAAGGGATAAAATACAGCCACAGTATTTTTGGCGATACAGTTCCATCTCCCTTGCCATCTGCTGTCCCTGTCTGAATCCGGGTCTGAAATCCCTGTACAAAAATGTTGTTCCGTATAGGGCTGCGTATTTTTCCCCAAGTTCTTTTATTAAATCATGTTTCTGATATGGACTCACAAGCAATGTTGTTGAGAATGCATCACAACCCTTCTGGACAGCAAGTTTTGCCGCATTTTCAAGTCTTACACTATAACAGTGAAGACACCGGGCATCACCTATATCCTTCATACCTTCCCATTCAGTCTGTCTAAAATCATCATCATATATTACGGGAATGTTTTTAATTTTGCTGAACTTTTCAACATTTTCCCTACGTCTTGTATGTTCTTCGATAGGATGTATATTAGGGTTGTAAAAATACCCCTGTATATCAATACCTTCATTCATAAGTTCCTGTACGGGATACGTGGAACATGGCCCGCAGCACATGTGCAGTAGTACTTTCATTGTGTTATCACTCTTTCTATATTATATACATCAGCATTGCTTAACCGTCATACTCCAATCCGAAATGTGCATAAGCATTTTTTGTGGCCATTCTTCCCCTTGGAGTTTTGTTTATAAATCCTAATTGTATTAGATATGGTTCGTAGACATCCTCAATAGTACCGGATTCTTCTCCTATAGAGGCTGCCAGTGTATCCAGTCCTACCGGTCCTCCTCCGAACTTGTTAATTATACTCAACAACATGTTTCTGTCAACACCGTCCAACCCTATCTCATCAACCTCAAGTGCATCAAGGGCATGTTTTGCAAGTTCAAGATCTATAACGCCGCTTCCCTTTACCTGTGCAAAATCACGTACTCTTTTTAACAGTCTGTTTGCAATTCTTGGGGTTCCTCTTGATCTTCTGGCAATCTCATAAGCACCCTCTTGGTCAAGTCCGATATTAAGAATCCCTGCAGAACGTATTACAATTTCCTTTAGTTCTTCGGGAGTATACATTTCCAATTTATTTATTACACCAAACCTGTCCCTTAGAGGTGCAGTCAAAAGCCCCGCTCTTGTTGTAGCCCCTATTAAGGTAAACTTAGGTAGATCCAGCCTTATAGATCTGGCACTGGGCCCCTTACCAATTATAATATCCAAAGCGTAGTCTTCCATGGCAGGGTAAAGGATTTCTTCCACGCTTCTGTTAAGCCTGTGTATTTCATCTATAAACAATACGTCATGAGTACCAAGGTTCGTCAGTATCGCAGCCAAATCACCTGCTTTTTCTATTGCAGGGCCGGATGTAATCCTTAGGTTTACGCCCATCTCAGATGAAATTATGCTTGCAAGAGTAGTCTTACCAAGTCCCGGAGGGCCATAAAGCAAAACATGATCCAATGCCTCTTTTCTTCTTTTTGCTGCTTCTATAAATACTGTCAGGTTATCCTTGGCCTTGGACTGACCTATGTACTCGTCAAACCTTTTAGGCCTTAGACTCACTTCATCAAAATCATCAGAACGGTTACCGGCCTCAACAAGCCTCTCATCAGTTAAATCCTTCATATTAGCCTCCATGAGCCGCTAGCTACGGCTGCCGAAATATATTGAAACTTCTTCTCTTATCCTCGCCACATTCCTTAAATAAGGAAGGCTATCTTGAAAGGGATTTGAGTGCCTTCTTTATTAAATCTTCTACACTCATTCCTTCTTCATAAATACCGGTTATAATGCTTGATGCTTCTACCGAGCCGTATCCTAAAACCATCAAAGCACTAGCAGCCTCTGAAAGGACAGAATCTCCGGGAGCCCAGCTGTTTTCGGGGCCAGCCGCAGGAATAGAAGCTGTAAGCTGTTCCTTTGATATTTTATCCTTTAGCTCAAGTATAATTCGCTGAGCCATTTTCGTTCCTATACCGGGGGCTTTTGTCAGTGACTTTGTATCCTGGGAAACAACAGCCAAGGCAAACCTAGAGGGCGACAGGGTTGAAATCAGGGATATTGCAGCCTTTGGCCCAACCCCTGAAACTGCCAGGAGCATCTCAAACATAGAAAGTTCCTCAACTGTACCGAAGCCGTAAAGGGCAGCAATATCTTCCCTGACGTAATAGTGAGTATGAATCTTTACGGGTGTACCCAGCTGTCCTAAATTATTTATTGTAGAAAGTGCAGTAAATATCCTATACCCGATTCCACCTGTTTCTACTATTATACTGTCGTTGTTTTTTACTTCCACTGTTCCTTTTATGTATGCAAACATTTTTTATTCTCCAAATAAATTATAAATTCTAGAACCTTCCATTCCCCAGCAATGATCCCATTCTATGAGAGTTTCCGTGGCATATTGCCACAGCCAGAGCATCTGCTACATCGTCGGGCTTGGGAATTGCCGGAAGATTCAATATAGCTTTAACCATCTGCTGTATCTGTGCCTTTTCTGCCCTGCCGTAGCCAACAACCGATTGCTTAACCTGCAGTGGCGTATATTCAAATATATCTATTCCTGATTTGGCGGCGGCAAGTACAGCAACTCCTCTGCCATGTCCCACCGTAAGTGCAGTCTTAATATTCTTATTGAAGAACAGTTCTTCTATGGATATTGCATCAGGCTTGTACTTATCTATCAACTTTTCAAGTACATTATAGAGTACCAGTAGCCTGTCTGAAAATTTCATGGATGCTCCTGTAGTAATAGCACTGTAATCTAAAACCGAAAATTTGTTCCCTTCATATTTTACAACACCATAGCCTGTAATTGCAAATCCAGGGTCAATCCCCATTATTATCACTGTATATATCCTCCGCAAAACTAATATTGTTAATAAATTTTTGTATAATTATAGATGAGTATTGCATATTTATACAATTTGTTGTATAATAAACCCAAGCTACAGGTCAGCCAATTAAAGCCGTTCTTTAGGACATTGCTTTTTGCTGACTAATTCAAATCATATATATTTTAGCATACTTTTAATATGTTGTTTAAGAGAAATAAATCTGTATTTATATTCGTTTTTATTGCTGGAGAATCAGCGGAAAGGGTGGTTGAAATGAGTAAGGAGAAGGTTTTATTAGCATATTCAGGTGGACTTGACACCTCGATAATTATTCCATGGCTTAAAGAGAACTACGGTTATGAAGTTATTGCTATGGCCGGAGATGTAGGACAGGGCGAAGAGCTTGAACCTTTAAATGAGAAAGCAATCAAAACCGGTGCTTCAAAACTTTACATAGAGGATTTAAAGGAAGAATTCATAACCGATTTTATATATCCTACCTTGAAAGCAGGTGCAATTTACGAAGGTAAGTACCTTCTGGGAACGTCTTTTGCAAGACCTATTATAGCAAAAAGAATGGTTGAAATTGCTATTAAGGAAGGCTGTACTGCTATCTGCCACGGAGCTACCGGAAAGGGTAATGACCAGGTAAGATTTGAGCTGACTGTAAAGGCTTTAGCTCCCCATCTTAAGATAATTGCACCTTGGAGAATTTGGGATATAAAATCAAGAGAAGATGCTATAGATTATGCTGAAGCAAGAAATATTCCTATTCCCGTAACTAAAAAAGATAACTACAGCATGGACAGGAACCTTTGGCATTTGAGTCATGAAGGCTCCGATTTGGAAGATCCTTGGAATGAACCTCAGTATGAAAAGCTATTAAAACTGATGGTTTCTCCTGAAAAGGCTCCGGATGTACCTACATATGTTGAGATTTATTTTGAAAAAGGTATTCCTAAAAAGGTTAACGGCGTTGAATACAGTCCTATTGAAATGATGGATGTCCTCAACAAGCTTGCAGGAGAAAACGGTGTAGGTATTGTTGACATGGTAGAGAACAGACTTGTAGGTATGAAGTCAAGAGGTGTATATGAAACTCCTGCGGGAACAGTTTTATATGCAGCTCACAGAGAGCTTGAGCTGCTTTGCCTTGACAGAGACACTCTCCATTACAAGGACGTTATTGCACAAAGATTTGCAGAACTTGTATACTTCGGACAGTGGTACACTCCTCTTCGTGAATCCTTGTCAGCTTTTGTTGATAAGACTCAGGAAACTGTTACAGGTACTGTAAGACTGAAGCTTTACAAAGGTAACTGTATGCCTGCAGGTGCCAAGTCTGAATACTCCCTGTATAGTGAAGAAATTGCTACCTTCAGTAAAGACGAAGTTTACAATCAGAAGGATGCAGAAGGATTTATCAACCTCTTTGGTCTACCAATGAAGGTTAGGGCTCAAATGCTGCAAAACAAGGATATCAAATAGAATTAATAAAATTTTGCAATAAAAGAATATCCACATAGAATAAGGCATACCGGTAGACATAGGTTTTCAAAAAACCTCTTGATTATGCAGGTATGCCCTTGTTTAATATATTAGATTTTTAATCCTACTTTAATTGAGGTGTATAATTATGAAACTTTGGGGCGGTAGATTTGCAAAAGGAACAGACAAATTGGTAGATGATTTTAACTCTTCCATCCGCTTTGACAGCAGAATGTACAGGCACGATATTCTGGGCAGTATCGCCCACGCAAATATGCTTGGAAAATGCGGTATTATTTCTACTGATGAAAGCAGTTTGATTCAGAATACTCTTAAGGATATTTTAATTGATATAGAAGCCGGGAAAATTGATTTTGAAATTGATGCTGAAGATATTCATATGAATGTTGAAAAAATTCTTATATTAAGAATAGGCGACACAGGAAAGAAGCTCCACACAGGAAGAAGCAGAAATGATCAGGTTGCTTTGGACATCCGCATGTATCTGAGAGATGAAATAACTGCAATAAAAGAAATGATTGCCGTTTTTTTAGGTACTCTTGTAAAAATTTCGGAATCAAATCTTGACACTATTATGCCTGGTTACACACATCTGCAAAGAGCTCAGCCAATTACACTGGCCCATCATATGATGGCTTATTTTGAAATGTTCAAAAGAGATTATCAAAGACTTTGTGATTGCTATTCCAGATTGAATATCCTTCCTCTTGGTTCAGGTGCTCTTGCAGGAACTACTTACCCTCTGGACAGGTATATGGTTGCTCAGGAATTGGGATTTGATGATGTAACTCAAAACAGTCTTGACGGTGTCAGTGACAGAGACTTTGCAATTGAACTTGCTTCCTGCTTATCAATACTTATGATGCATCTTAGCAGATTGAGCGAAGAGATTATTCTCTGGTCCTCACATGAATTTAGTTTTGTTGAACTGGATGACGCCTATAGTACAGGATCAAGCATTATGCCTCAGAAAAAAAATCCGGATGTTGCTGAACTTGCACGAGGCAAGACAGGCAGGGTATACGGAAGTCTCATGACTTTGCTCACTGTGATGAAATCCCTGCCTCTGGCATACAACAAAGATATGCAGGAGGACAAGGAAGCAATATTTGATGCTGTTGATACCGTTAAAATGTGCCTGCCTGTTTTTTCAAACATGATTGATACCATGAAAGTCCGTAAGGCAAATATGTACAAGGCAGCTCAAGGTGGTTTTACCAATGCAACAGACATTGCAGACTATCTTGTTAAGAAGGGTATTCCTTTTAGAAGTGCCCATGAAATAATCGGAAAAATGGTTCTTTATTGCATTGAAAACAATAAAGCTATTGATGATATGACAATGGACGAATTCAAGAGCTTTTCGGATAAAATTCAAGAGGATGTGTACACTGAAATAAGTCTTGAAAAATGTGTTTCAGGTAGAAAGCTGGTTGGGGGCCCTGCACGTGAAACCGAACAAAAAGCCATTGAAAATGCAAAATCCTTTATAAGTTCTTTAATTTAGCTAAAAAATAATATAAGATATTTGTATGGAAAAGGTTACATAAAATTTAGTAATCCCATACAAATATCTTTTTTTAATTTTCTTATAAAAATAGACTATGCTAGTCTTCTGCTGCTGTTAAGTAAGATATTAAGTGATATGCTTTCCGAATTTATGTTTAAATTCATACAAGATACACGTACTCCTTTTTTTGATAACTCCATTTCTATATCCCTTTTAATTTTGTCTATTACTTCTACTTCCTTGCGGGCAATTACTTTGCGTCTTTTTCTAAACATTTTCCCCTCCGATTTGTTTCTTTAGTACTATTGTGTTTAGTTAATCTTTACCTTCTTTTCCAACGCTCTACCCAAACTAAACCATGAATCCCTGAGTTTGAACCGCATCTGCTCATCCAGGGTTCTTTCTATTATGTCATTCAGCTCCTTTCTTGCCTTAATATATTCTTTTATATCAAATTCATCCTTTGCAAGTATTTCTTCTATTTGTAAAAGCCATTCCTTTATATACTCACTCCCCAAATATTCAGAAGTTATTTTCTTCTTTATATGGAGTACAACTTGCTTTACAGCTTTTCTTTTTACGTCCATATCTGTTTGTATCTTTCTTACTTGTTTTTGACCCATTGAATATTCACTCCTTCTCTATGTGATACAGCAGCAGATATTATCCATATATTTACATTTATTATACTATATTTGGTAATTTATTGTAAATCTCGCAAATGGTTGGTTTAGAAACACAGCCTAACGAAATCGGAGGTATTTGCCCTGTTAATCGCTTATATAACGAGGGAAATAAAGCAATAAACATTTATATAAAAGTATGGTTTGGTAAGTAAAAATTTATACCGTTTTCCATGCAAAAAGCTGCCGGACTTAATGCCCGACAGCTCATAATAATTAAAGATATTTAATTTTCTTAGTAGGTAATCAGCTGTTTACCGTTTAATTTTGCCGTATCAACATTTTGTTTTTTGGATTCAGGTACTACTACTGTGTCCTTATTACCATCACTAATATACTGTGAACTTCCTTTTCCCATGGTATCCAACCACCATGCAAGGTCACATTCCACCTTCTCCTGACCTGTAGACCTTACCCTTGGCACAGCAAAAGGATTAAACTTTGGCGATACGGGTGACGGCGACGGATTTGCACCTACAAGTACTATGGAGTTATGTTTGTACTCCGTACCTTGGTAGTTACCCTGAATAACATAATCCTTTAAACCCTTTGACGCATTTCCAAATGGCAATGAAAATGCCTTAAACTTGTATCCGGGTATGTACTCTTCCATTAATTTTTGGTTTCCGCCGACTTCCTCAAGCATCTTATCAGCAGTTTTAACATCAGGCAAAGATACATGTGTCTTTGTATGATTTCCTATTTCAAAACCCTTATCTATCAAGTATTTTAGTCTATCCTGTACTGTCCCCGCACCATTAAAAGTTTCTACTCCAAGATTTACATAAAATGTGCCTTTCAGTCCGAAATCAGGATGTTTACTATTAAATGCCTCCATAACCCCAACCGCTGATTTTGGATTTACTTTCAGTTGTCCGTCCTGCTCGACAAGATTAAATTGACCTGCTGTCCCATCGTCAAAAGTGAAAACCATAGGTATACACCCGGCGGGAACGTCAATATTGTTGTTTATCATGTCTTCAAGGTTTACAAGCCTGTAATTTTTTTGGTATAGTTCATCCAACAAGCTTTCAAATTCTGAAAAAGTTGTTGTATATTCGTTTTTTCCCTTTGGGTATGTTTCCACAAAATTATGAAACATAACAACCATTATTTGCCCCGCTTCGTTGGGCTTAACCTTATTATAGTCAATTTTTATAGGTTCGGGTTTTTGTGAGTTATCGGCTTCCTTTGTAGCGTCGCCTTGAGATTGTGTATCTACGGCTGTTTTTGAAGGCGTAGATGTAACTGCTGAAGTACTGTTTGTTGATTTTCCATTCTTATTTCCCGAGTAATATTCATTAACCCCACATCCTGCGGCAACTGATGCAGTAATTACCAATGCTAAAACTGTAGCTATATATTTTTTCATTTGTTTTCTCCCATAATTAGACAGTGGTTTTTAACTTTCATAATCTACTGCAACAGACGCTTCCTTAACAAGCTTTATATGCTCTAGAACTTTAAGGTGTGCTGGATGAACCTGATAAGCTTCCATGTCGGCCATTGAATCAAACTTTGTGTAAAGTCCTATATCATATGACCTTTCAGAATGAACAATATCTACTCCAACTTCTATAAATTTTAAACAAGGTATTTGTCCCTTTAATCCAAGCAACAGGTCTTTTGTTTTCTGAATAGTTTCTTCACTATTGTCATTTAATTTGAATAAAACAATGTGTGTAAGCATTTTATTGTATTACCTCCATGTATTTATATTTTATGTATTTTCCTTAATTTTAACTTTGATGAAGGATATAGTCAAACAAAAATAGCAAAGTATTTGTTACATTATTTGGTAATTTATATTTTAGTGATTTATTGTGGTAAATTATTAAAATTTTACTTGAATTATGTTTTTAATCGTTGTATAATTATACATGGACATGAGTATTAATTCATGTTATTTTTAATGCTTATTTCTATATTTTTGATAAATCCCTATTATTTAAGGGACTGGCATTTTGCCAGTCCCTCTTTTTTTGTATTTTTATTTATTTAGCAGCCAGAAAATTGTATATTGTCATAAGTCCATCCAACCTTGTCATTTTGTTCTTTGGCATAAAGTTTCCGTTGCTGCCGTTCATTGCTTTAAACCCTGTTGCAAGACACACATATCCTACAAGATTTGGGTTTATTTTATTAGCATCTTTGAAACTGCTTTTGTAAATACCCTTTAATTCAGCAACTTCTCTTAATCCCTTGAACTTTATAAAATACTTGGCTGCGTCCTCTCTGGTGATTACGGAAAGAGGAGCTTTTTCCGCCTTTGTTATAATACCCTGACTAATGAGTTGACTGTACATATTTTCAATCATTTTATCATTATCAGTTGCTTTATCCATGTAATAAAAATCATTCATTTTGGAAAGCAGAACAAAATAATCCTTTTGAAGCAGCGCGTCAGTCGGTTTAAGTTCATCCTGAATATATCTTATACCCATCTGTGTTAATACTTTTACCTTATCTTCAGCTTTTATTCCTTTTATATCTGTATAGTCCGCAACTTTATCATCTTTGTATACAGTTCCGGAAATGTCCAGAATGTCACCGTTAACTGCGCTGATAATGCATGGCTTTGAATTATCTGCTAAATATCCCAGAACGGCATTTTTAGCATTTACTATTCCAAGCTTATAATCTTCAATTACTGGCTCGGTTTCATCGGAATCATCCGGTATGTATTGTATTTCATACCCTATTTTATTAAACAGTACCTTGTTTGCTTCTTCAACGGTGATTAGATTTTTGGGATCAGCAAATTTCATTTCCTTTGACCAATTGGTATAAAAACTGTCGATATCTCCTGACAGATTATCATATGATATAGAAATATAGTTATCAGGACACTCAATGCCGTTTTCCATTCTGATATACTTAAATGTATATGAGTTCTCAGGTTTTGAATCATATGTCATATATGAATCGTCATACTTAACTTTCGCATAAAGATCAGGCATAAGTGCTTTTAATGTTTGATCACATATTGCTTTTGCTTGTTCCACAGACTTTTGAGGAACTGCGCCAGCCTGCGGCATATAATTACCCCAGAATTCTATTAACGCACTTGTCTTTGCATCTACGGTAATCTGAACTTCTCTTGTCAGCTTCTTACTTTCATCCAATACCTTACTGTAAGTCAGCGTCCATGCAAGAGAATTACCGTTTCTCCAATCCTTACCCAGATAAGCATTTGTTAATTTAAATGAACTGTCAAGATTGAAGTTGCTTATAGAACGTAATTTCTTGTCGGCAGTATCCTTTGTAATTAGGTTGGATATGTCATTCACGGCATCCAGTTCGTCAGGAGTCAGTGCAATATTTGAAACTCCAGCCGCATCCATTATAGCTAATTTTTCAGATTGGGAAGATACACCATTTTCATACAATCTGTAATTTGTTGCAGTTTCAACCTCTCCGGTAATAGCGTCTATGTACTTATTTGTTGTCTTTGGAACATATGCAAGAAATGTTACGGGCTTATCATTTTCAAACTTGACATTGTATACCAGCTTAAGGCCTAGTTTTTCAGCAAATGCTTTTTGTGCCTGGTTGAGGCTTATTATCTTTGAAGCATCTTCAAACTTGATGTTTTTTGAGTAATTACTTGTATAACTGATAACTTTTCCGGTATAAGAATTAACTGATACATTAATATAATTATTTTCAAATTTTATTCCTTTTTCCTGTCTAATGTAACTGATATTATACCCGCCATTATATCCGTATACATTGGTATCATTAAGTATGAACTTATCCAATAGTTTAGGATTCAGATTGTTTACAAACTGTTCTGCGATCTTATGTGCCTGATCTTTTGAATACTTAGGTATCTTTTTATCACTATTTGGCATGAAATCATAAGAATTGTACATTGATATAAAATTGTCTTCATCTATTTGTACATTTACGTTCTTTTGTGAATCTTTGTCACTCCAAGCAAGGCTCCATACAATTTGGTCATTTCTGTTGTAAATATTGTAACTGAATTTAGTACACTCTTTTGGAATGTCAATTTTTGACTTTACAAATTTAATTGCGTTTTGCAGCTCTTTGTCCACCTGTGTTGAATCGTCGGCTGCCATTGCAGGAATCATAAAAACAGCTAACACAGCAACCACCAACAACATTGAAATAAATCTTTTCAATACAATCACCTCTCGTTTTTTATTTTGTTTTAATGCATGTAAATCCTACCAAAAATTTAGACGTAATATGAATTTTGAAGTTCCATATTTTATATAACTATTTTATTTTTACATGGTTAATTTTACAACCAACAGGTTCGTAACCTTTTTGCAATAAAAAAATAAGGGAGCAGCCTGTGACTCAGGTTGCTCCCTATTTGTTCATGTATTATTTTGTTTTTGGTATTTTTAACTCATCACCTATTTTAATACTGTCTGCATTTTTCATATTGTTGAACTTCAGTATTTCAGTATACTTTGAAGGTGTCCCATAGTATTTGGTACTAATAGAGCTAAGAGTTTCACCTTGTTGAACCACATGTACCGTATATTCGTCAGTTTCCGTCTTTGTGTTTGAAGGTTCAGAAGGTTTTGTAGGTTCAGGGTTACTTGAATTATCATTATCCGAATCCTTGCCATCATCAACGTTAGTATAGCTATCTTTACTGTCACTGGCTTTAGATGGTACTGATGGGGAATCTGAAGCTGTTGCAGTACTCTCTGTATCTGTAGATACAGAAGGTGTGTCATTGGTACTTGATGCTGTCTGGGTTGACTGTGTTGGATTTCCTTGCTTTCCGTCAGAAGCAAAGAGTCCCTTGTTGCTAATTATGAGATACCCCATAAATAAAACTCCTGATATTATCAGCACACATATAAAACCCAATATGTAGTTAACAACATTATTACCTTTTTCCGGTTCATCGGGTAATTCGTCTTCGTCCTCATCTTCGTCCATTTCCAATTGTGCCATTCTTCTTTGCATAGGAATATATGATATAGTTCTTACCTCTTCAACTTTTACTACCATAAGAGTTAAACTTTCGTCCATATCATTTTTGGTTGCTTCCTGAAAAAGAACGCTTGCCATTTTTTGAGGATCTAACCCTGAATCAATAACTGCTTCAATCCTGCTCCTGTTTAAACTGTTTAAAACTCCGTCACTACATAGAAGAATGACATCGCCTTCTTCAATGTTTATGCTGGAGGAAATCTTTATTTTTGTTTTTGATTCCTGTTCTGCTATTTTTAGAATCTTGTCAGTATCGTTATACAGCTCTGAAGTTTTTGGAGTTATCCCAAGAGCTTTAAGCTTTTCGTTTTTCCTGCTTTCACCATTTGAAAAAATATCTTTTTGAAGACCATGCCTGAACAGAAAAGCACCATTATTACCAAGGTTCATTATCACAGCCCTGTTGTTTTCAATAATTAACGAAGAAAAGCCTGTTAATATAGGGTTGTTCTGACTGGATATAACGGATTTACTGTATATTAAATTGCTGGAAAGCTGAACTGCCTCGTATATTTTATCAGTAATAGCTTCAAGAGAAAAATGCTGTTTTTTAGCAGTTTCGTGATACCTTTTTATTTCTCTTACAGCAGATATACTATCCGTTTCACCGTCATCAATTCCCATAGAATCTGAAACAGCAAAAACGAAATTATTTGAGGATTTTTCAAAAGAACATTGAATACTTTGCGTATTGTGGCAATTTGAGAAGCTGCCGTTGAAATAGAAATCGTCTTTGTTTGAGCTGCTGCCCATACAACTTATTACTGTAGCACTTAGCCTTATGTTTCCATCCACAGTATTTCACCCCGTAACGTAATTTAAATTCTTTAGTAAAAATATATAACTAATTGGTAGGAATTTGTAAGTAAATAATATCACACAATATTTGCTTTTACAATAAAATTAGTTATTTGAGGCATATAAAAAGGCACTCAAAAATATTTCTTTGAGTGCCTGAAAAAGCCATTGCAACCAGAACTAGTTCTTTGAAGAAAATGAACTGATAATAGATTTAACTACAGAACTTGCAACATTAATAATGCTTAATATGTTTTCAGCATTAAAAGAAAATGAATCTATAGTATCAGAAACCGAATCTTCAACTGTTGTTACTACTGAAGTAGCCTTATCTAAAGTACCTTTTGCACTTTTTGCCAGTTCATCTATATTTACCACAGTGGCAGGTAAAACCTCCAGTGTCTTTCCCACTGAGTCAGCATTGTCATCTAAAATTTTGTTAACCTTATCTGTAATCTTTAAACAATTTCTTAAAACAATTATTAAAAGAATTCCTATAACAACAGCTATACAAAATATTATGAACCATGCCACAACACTCAGGTCTAAAGTAATAGACATATGTAAACACCCTTTCGTGTATAAAAGCTTTTATTCAGCCTTTTCTTCCTCTGTACATACACATTCTTCAACGGCTTCGTTTTCAGTGCAACAGCAGCAGTCCTTTTCCTTTTTTATGATATCTTCAATCTTCTCTTTTGCTGTATTCAAGCCATCTTTAACATTTTCCAGTGTGTCCTTTGTTACTTTAGCTATGTCATCCCTTGTTTCCTTTCCTGATTTGGGGGCTAAAAGTACTCCGGCAGCTACACCAACGGCTGTTCCTATTCCGGCACCAATTGCAACATTTTTAGCAGCCTGCTTTTTAGTTGATTTCTTTTTATTCTTTTTGAGTAAATCTTTTAAATCCATTGTTAAACGCCTCCTTCATTAATGTATGTAATTTAGATTACAAATAATGGATAATAAAAACCTATTATTAACATTATACGACTTTACATTTAAAATTGATAGATAGGTTTATGATAATTTAAATTTATATCATACTGCCTGCTGTGTTTTCAAAACTGACTCAATAGCACAAGCAAGCTGGTCAGGACAAGATGTACCTCTTCCCTGGCAGTTAATACCTTTTAATCTTGCAATTACTTCATGTGCCGGCATACCCTCAACCAGAGAGCTAATACCCTGAAGATTTCCGGAACATCCGTTGTTAAACCGAACATTTTTTAATTTTCCGTCCTCAATCTCAAAACTTATTTGACTTGAACATGTTCCCCTTGTTTTGAATTGCATTTTTACTACCCTCCGTTCATCTTACTGTCGAATATTTAATACAAGAATAATCCAACCTCCGTAATGTGTCAATCGGCATTTTTTATGCTTACTTTATTCCCTGTTTGTTGTAGGTTGAAACAAATTCTGATAGACTTTAAGTATATGGAAAAATTACACCACTAGTATTTACAGGAGGTAACAAGGTGAATAATATAAATATTTTGTTTGCTTCTTCGGAAGTATTCCCTTTTGCAAAAACCGGAGGTCTTGGGGATGTTGCCGGCTCCCTTCCAAAAGCTCTGTCAAAACTGGGTTGTGATATTCGTGTAGCTATGCCCAAATACAGTTCAATCCCTGAGCAGTACAAATCACAAATGGAATATCTGGGCTTCATTTATGTAGATGTATCCTGGAGACATCAGTATTGTGGTATTTTTAGATTAAAATATGACGGAATAACCTATTATTTTCTCGATAATGAATATTATTTTAACAGACCTGAACTCTATGGCGATTTTGACCAGGCCGAACAGTTTACTTTTTTCAGTAAAGCACTTTTAGAGATGCTTCATTTTATAGATTTCAGGACCGATATAATACATTGCAATGATTGGCAGACCGGAGTTGTAAGTCTTCTATTGAAGGCTGTGTATAAAAGCAACCCCTTTTACAAAAACACTAAAACCATATTTACCATACACAATCTCAAATACCAGGGTATCTTCCCTAAGGAAGTACTTTCGAACCTGCTTGGATTGGACTGGAGATACTTCACCCCCGAAGGGATTGAATTTAACGGAAGTGTAAACTTTTTGAAGGCCGGCTTAGTTTATTCGGACTCAATAAGTACTGTAAGCCCTACTTACGCTGATGAAATAAAAAATGATTTTTACGGTGAGGGATTAAATGGTGTATTAAATAGCCGGTCAAAGGATTTGTATGGAATATTAAACGGTATAGACTACGAAAAAAACAATCCTGAAAATGATACCAGATTATATGCTATGTACTCAGCTGACAAGATATCACAAAAGTACGAAAACAAACGAAGGCTACAGCAGGATTTAGGCCTTCCTGTAAAGTCTGAGGTACCTGTAATCAGCATTATTTCTAGGCTCACCTCTCAAAAAGGGTTTGACCTTATTGAACGTGTACTCGAAGAAATTCTGCAAATGGATATACAGCTTATCCTACTTGGTAAAGGCGATGAACATTACAAATATATTTTTGAAAATGCAGCATATTGGCACAAAGACAAAGTTTCAGCAAACATAACCTTTAGCGATACTTTGGCTCAGAGAATTTACGCGGCATCAGATATGTTTCTTATGCCTTCCTTGTTTGAGCCCTGCGGTCTTGGTCAGATTTTCAGTTTCCGGTATGGAGCTGTTCCCATAGTCCGTGAAACAGGAGGTCTTAATGATACCGTACATTCATACAATGAATCTACCGGAGAAGGTAACGGTTTTACTTTTACAAATTACAATGCACACGATATGCTCAATACAATCAAGCGTGCAGTAGATTTTTATTACAATAAAAAAGATATCTGGAGCCTTCTTGTTCAAAGAGGTATGAGAGCAGATTTCAGTTGGGAAAAGTCAGCTCACGAATACGTGAATATGTATCGTAAAACGTTACAAAAATAGTAGCGACTCTAAAATTCAATTCCCTTTCTGGCTGAAACACCTTCTTGATACGGATGTTTTACGGCTTTTATCTCAGATACGTAGTCGGCAGCTTCTATCAGACGTTTCCCGGCATTTCTCCCGGTTAATACAAGTTCTGTTTCTTGGGGTTTATCATTTATCATAGCAATAACATCATCCTCATTGATAAACCCATTATTCAGAACTCCTATCAGTTCATCCATAATGACCAGACCATAATTGTTCTGTGAAATAAGCTTTTTTACATTAAGGAAAATTTCAGAAGCCTCCTTACGTGCTTCTTCTTTTTCCTCTTCAGTCATATTCCATACAAATTTTTTACAGCTGAAACCTCTTATTACAGCAAACTCCGGTGCTAGTTTCTTCAGTGAATGAAGCTCACAGGTATCTCTGCTTTTGAGAAACTGAACCATCAGAACCTTCATATTGTCTCCACAAGCCCTTACTCCAAGTCCGATTGCAGCTGTAGTCTTACCTTTGCCATCGCCTGTATAAATGTGTACTAAACCTTTCTTACTCATAGAAGTCCTCCATTTATATTACTTAAAGTTATCATGAAATATCTCATTAATAATTTTATTATAAACCGGATGCAATACAAAAGGTGCAATTTCATTTAATGGCTCCAGCACAAATCTCCGTTCATGCATCCTTGGGTGAGGTATCACCAAATCAGTTTCATTGATAATATCACTTCCGTAGAGTAATATATCAAGATCAATGGTCCTCGGCCCCCAATGTATTATTCTCTCTCTTTTGAGTTCCTTTTCTATTCCTGCACACACAGTCAAAAGCTCTCTGGCTGACAGTGATGTCCTTATTTCTACCACTGCATTCAAAAAATCCGGCTGTTGTTCATATCCTACCGGGGCAGTATTGTAATATGAGGACACAGCAACAACTTGAATTTTTTCAGCCAGTTTTAGAAGTTCAACCGCCCGGTTTAACTGGTATTCCCTATCCCCTAAATTTGAACCTAACCCTATATATGCAGTGACTACATTATCATACATTGAATTCGCCTCTGGTACGCTCAAGTTGGACTCCTGCGTATTTAAGATGATATCCCATTGGAGCCCAAGGTTTTTTCAGCAGTATTTTTACTGATACCGCCTTTTGAAAGTTAGTAAATATACCCTCAAGAATTTTATATGCAACTGTTTCAATTAAATCATATTTGTCTGAACTTACAACATCTCCAACAACTCTGCATACCTCTGCATAATTTAAGGTAGAGGTTAAATCATGGTTTTTGGCAGCCATGCTTAAGTCGGCGGATATTTCCAACGAAACAAGAAACATCTGCCCCAGTTTTTTCTCTTCTTCTGCTACTCCGTGGTAAGCATATACTTCTAAGTCTTCAATAATTATTTTATCCATTTATCTCACCATACTATCCGTCATTTTTGCTACTCTTACATTTTGCAAAACATCATGAACCCTTACAATATCAACACCTTTTGCAATCCCTGTTGCAGTTGTGGCCAGAGTACCTTCAAGTCTGTCATAAACCTCAAGGCCAAGAACCCTGCCTATAAAGGACTTTCTTGAAGTACCCAAAAGCACAGGATAGCCGAGCTTTTTAAAAGCCTCAAGCTTGCGCATTACCTCTAAGTTTTGTTCCCAGGTCTTTGCAAAGCCTATACCGGGGTCTATGATTATTTTATCGTCCCCTATGCCTGCATTTTTTGCTATTAATATACTTTCCTCAAGCTCTAGCAATATTTGTCCTATAAGGTCTTCTCCGTAATTTGTTCCGGTAGTTCTGTTGTGCATTATACATACCGGTACTCCATATTCCGCTATTATTGTAGCCATTCGGGCATCGTATTTGAGTCCCCAGATATCATTTATCATATCTGCGCCTGCCTTTATGGCAAGTTCTGCAGTGTCTGCCCTGTATGTATCCACAGAAACAGGCAGGCTAATCTCCTTTGACAAAGCTTCAATGACAGGTAGTATCCTCTGCTGTTCAGTTTCGGAGGATATAGGTATTGCACCGGGTTTAGTGGTTTCTCCACCAACGTCTATTATATCTGCACCTTCCTCAAGCATACGTGCTGCCTGATTAAGTGCTATTTCCGGGTTTGTATAACTGCCCCCGTCCGAAAACGAATCCGGCGTTACATTAAGAATACCCATTACATAAGTCTTTTTGCCCCATTCCCATGTGCTGTTCCCAATTTTTAAACAATCAGCTTTCATATTAATTATATCCTTCATCATTTTAGTAATACAGAGCGGGTGTGAAGCCATCTGCATACCAGTTGCATCCCTCAACCATACAGCAGTTGAAACACTGGCGGCAAGACTTATCACCTGCATATAAAACCTTGCTTAAATGAGTACTGTGTCCTTCCTTTTTACGGTGTTTTGCAATTGCATCCAAAATCATTTCAGTGTCGTCTTTTTTCATATTTAAATCATCAAGAATCTCACGTGCTAAAAGAGCCCCTTCAGCAGCATGGTCCACCTTTTGGCTGTATTGCTTCCATTTGGCAATATCATGGAGGAGTGCAGTTATATAAATTATTTCTTTTTTAAGGTCATATTTGTTTTCAAGTGCAATAATATAGGAAACCCTTGCCACATCCAAAGAATGCTGAATATCATGGTGGCAAAATTTACGTTCTCTTTCTGCCTGAAAATTCAACTCCATATACTTTTTAAATTGTGGATGATTTAATATCAATTGTACTTTTTCCATACTGTCCCCTATATTATTACTTATATAATATCATCAATCGGTTTGTTAGACTTGTATCTGTATTGAAATTTCCCCGAAATGTAGTAGTTGTAGTTTGAGATCCTGTATTTTTAATGCCTCGGGCAGTCATACAAGCGTGCTGTCCTTCAATAATTACTGCAACGTCCTCTGAATCGGTTATCTTTTGCATAATTTCAGCAATATCAGAACCTATTCTTTCCTGCAACTGAAGACGTTTTCCAACCATGTCGGCAATTCTGGCAATTTTGCTAAGACCAAGTATTTTTCCATTTGGTACATAAGCAACTGCAACTTTCATATTGTACATAAGTGCCATATGATGCTCACAATAACTAAAAATATCTATATCCTTAACTAATACCATTTCCTTGTTGTCTTTAGGTATCACCAGATCATCTTCAAAGGTCTTGTTATACATCTCAGCAATCTCGTCATTTGTATAGCTGATTCCTTCAAAAATCTCCTCGTACATACGAGCAACGCGGGAAGGTGTCTCTTTAAGTCCCTCTCTGTCCGGGTCTTCTCCTATGGCAATCAGCAAACCTCTGATATGCTCTTCAACTTTTTTCCTATCTATAGACATGTAACCCACCCTATATACGTATTTTTTCTTTATCGTATAAAAAGTAAAATCCCTGAAGTAGTATACTCTAGGGATTATATTTCAAATAAACCATTAAATAAGAATACCTTCTATCCTAAAAAGAATAGCATACGTATTTTGCACAGTCAACGTTTATGAACACTTCACAATGACATTTTACCTTAATTTTCCTTACATTGTACTCAGGTTTGACTATCCCCGACTGGGCATACTTTGATACAAATCCCACATACAGATCCCCTTCCTATATGCTTGAAATTCCTGTTCATATATTCGGAACAAGCTCTTGCATCTACAACATTTTCACGAGGTTTCTCAATCTCCCACTCATTCCCGGTAAGGGCAAGAGCAGGGCATGCTTGTACACACCTGTTACAGGATGAACACTCATTTTGTAGTATTTTATTATTACAAGGAAGTACCATATCTGTAAGAACAGTCCCAAGCCTAACTCTAGGGCCGTAATCCTTGTGAATAAATAAGCCGTTTTTACCTATCCAGCCTAGCCCAGCTAAAACCGCACCCGTTTTATGAGGGAACACACCACTGAAAGGTATTGGTGAGGAAGGGATACTTTGAGAAGCGGCAATGGAATATGCCCTTTTACCGTTTGCCTGAAGAGACAGAACCAATTTGAGTGATATCTGGTCAATTAAGGCATTTACTGACCTATAGTGGTTAAAATAAGTAAAGGTAGGTTTATCACCTATCTCGTCAATTATTGCATCTGACAGTCTGACACCGAAGCTTATGGCAATAGGATACCTATTTAACGGCTCAGGTAAATGCTCCCCTACTTCCGACGTTCCAAAGAAAGTTCCTCCCATGCCGTATACTATCGTTTCCAGTTCTTTATATAAATTATCTGACACGTATATCTCCTTTATGTTTAATACTGATTTAAATATTATATCATTAACTATAAAGGTGATGCACGGGAAATAAAGCTCAAATTTGACCACATAAAAAGTCTTTTTGGGGTAATATAGTAAACCATAAGCCTTTATGGTATAATTTTAAGTATATTTTTGGGAATTTATTTTAAGCTAAATTACAGCTAAGAACGGAGGTATTTATGAGTTCTATTGAAAACAGCAGAGAACTTGCCGAAAACAAGCTGATATTATTATATATTATTCATAATCTGGAGTCACCCGTAACCAATTTGCTTATAACTAAAATAATTTTAGAAAACAAGCTTATGAATTATATTTTTCTGCAACAATATCTTGATGAACTTTGTGAGGGAAAGTTTCTTACAAAAATGGATTCTGACGAAAAACTGTCATATAGTATTTCTCCTGCCGGAAAACAAAGTCTGGAGTACTTTACTTCATTAATTCCTGCCGGCATAAAAGCCAGAATTGACGAGGCTTTAAACAAATATAAAAAAAGCAAAAAAAATGAAATAAACATACAGTCAGACTTTGTTGCCGTAAAAGAAAATGAGTATATCGTTAGTTTAAGGATTTGTGAAGGAAACTTTACCTATATTGATTTAAAAATGTCTGTTGGAAGCCGTAATGACGCTAAAAAAATATGCGACAACTGGGCTCAGAATTCAGAGAAATTGTACAGTAAAATATTATCAGCACTTACCGACACAGGTAACGATAACTTTGGAAAATGACACCTGAATGTTTAGTAATAATTACTAAGTCCATGTTTCAACCCCCTGGAAAAGCACTCTCTTATAATCAGTTCCAGCTGATGACGAATAAATTGAACTCTCAGCTGGGCTATTTTTTGCTTTCCATAATCGTCTCTTATATTTTTTAGGTAAATCTCATTTAACCTTAAAAACTTATATGTATCTTTAGCCTTATCAAGCAGTGCCTTATCGTTGAGTTTTTTTATTGAAGATTTATCTAGACATTCATATGTGTGGTTTTGTGTAGCGTAGTTTTCTTTCATATACCCTCCTGAAAATTTTACTAAGTTTTTCAACGAAATACTTATTATATTATTCAGAATCGTATAATTTTATTACATATTTTCCTAAAAAAATAAAAAGCCACCCTACGGTAGCTCTATTACTGAATTCTTTTCAGATGGTCTGTACAAAACAAATTTACTTCCGATAACCTGAACTACTTCGGAATTTGTCTGCTCTGCAATTTCTTCACATATGGTTTTCGTATCACATTCTGCATTTTTCAGAACAGTTGCCTTTATAAGCTCTCTGGCTTCAAGTGCATCTGAAAACTGTTTTATCATATTGTCGCTTACTCCACCTTTTCCAACCTGAAAAATGGGTTGAAGATTATTGGCAAGCGACCTCAAATAGCTTCTTTGTTTACCTGTAAGCATTGCATCCTCCATGTCCGCACAGAAAATATCCATGCATATTCTTACTATCTGGTATAATCAAACTCGGTATCATAAATTCTGACTGTGTCGCCTTCCTCTATTCCCATATCTTCAAGTGCAGCAATAACACCTTTTTTCTTAAGAGCTCTCTGGAAATATTGCAGTGACTCATAATTAGTGATATTCGTAGAACCTAGAACCTTCCTCAGCCATTTACCCTCAACTACATATACACCGTCTTCAATGTGTATTTCAAAAGGCTTTTCCTCTTGGGCTTTGTACACAACCTCTTCATTCTTTGTTTCATCAAGAAGAATAGTGTCAGGAAGTGTTTTTAAGGTATCTGCTACAGCATACATGAGTTCTTTGAGTCCTTTATTTGTTGCCGCAGATACTCCGAATACTCTGTAGCCTCTTTTTTCAAGTGTTTCCTTGAAAGCCTTGTAATTTTCCTCTGCTCCGGGTATGTCCATTTTATTTGCGGCAACTATCTGTGGCCTTGTAGACAAAACCTCATTATATTTTTGCAGTTCTGAGTTAATGGTATCAAAATCCTCTACTGCATCTCTGCCCTCAACCCCTGATACATCTACAACATGTACAAGGAGTTTTGTCCTCTCTACATGCCTCAGAAATTCATGACCAAGACCAACACCTTCATGTGCTCCTTCTATAAGACCAGGGATATCAGCAATTACAAAGCTTTTACCCTGTTCTATCTGCACAACTCCAAGGTTTGGAACCAGAGTTGTAAAGTGGTAGTTTGCAATTTTGGGCTTGGCAGCAGAAACCATTGACAGTATTGTGGACTTACCCACGTTGGGATATCCCAAAAGTCCAACATCAGCTATCATCTTCATTTCAAGAATCAAGTTGTATTCTTCGCCGAGATCACCACTTTTTGCAAAGTTCGGCACCTGTCTTGTAGGAGTGGCAAAGTGCTGATTGCCTTTTCCACCCTTTCCGCCTTTTGCTATAACACATGTTTGACCGGACTTTATCAAATCAACAAGGACCATGCCTGTTGTTTCATCCTTTACCATGGTGCCAAGAGGAACCTTGATTATAAGGTCTTCCCCATTTTTTCCGGAACAGTTTGACGGGCCTCCATCTTGTCCTGCCTCAGCCTTGAAGTTCTTCTTGTATCTGAAGTCAATAAGGGTATTAAGACCTTCATCAACTACAAAAATAACGTCTCCGCCTTTTCCGCCATCTCCCGCGTCCGGGCCTCCGTCCGCTATGTACTTTTCACGGTGGAATGAAACCATTCCGTTTCCTCCATTACCGGCCTTAACATATATTTTAGCGCTATCTGTAAACATTTATCTTCTCTCCATAAAACAAATATTCTTTTTTATATAATTCAGAACTCTGTTTATTTTAACCTTAAACAAATAATTTATGTGAAAAATAACTTTCATTATACGCTAAAAAGGTAGAAAATGCGTATCACATTCTCTACCTTTTTTAATGCGATAATTTTTTTGTTATTACTCAGCAGCAGTAACTATCATAACCTGCTTCTTATCTCTGCCAAGTCTTGCAAACTTAACTTTTCCATCCTTTAATGCAAACAAGGTATCGTCTTTACCTATTCCTACGTTTACACCGGGATGAATCTTTGTACCTC
>JAEYNY010000130.1 GCA_023412275.1 Bacillota bacterium | reverse complement strand
TCTTACAACAACATTCACAGCTTCACAAGGTCTTCTTTTGATGATTCCTAACATGTACAAAATCGCAGGTGAATTACTTCCTAGTGTATTCCACGTTTCTGCACGTACAGTTTCTACACATGCATTGAACATATTTGGTGATCATAGTGACGTATATGCTTGCCGTCAAACAGGTTTTGCAATGTTAGCTGAATCAAATCCACAGGAAGTAATGGATTTAAGTGCAGTTGCACACCTTGCAACCCTTGAAGGCAAAGTTCCTTTTATAAACTTCTTTGATGGTTTCCGTACTTCCCACGAAGTTCAGAAAATTGAAACATGGGATTACGCAGACTTAAAAGAAATGTGTGATATGGATTCCATAAAGGCTTTCCGTGAGCACGCTTTAAACCCTGAAAAGCCATCAATGCGTGGTTCACATGAAAATGGAGATATATTCTTCCAACATCGTGAAGCATGTAACACTGCATATGATAAATTACCTGCTGTTGTTGAAAAATACATGGCTAAGGTAAATGCTAAACTGGGTACAAATTATGATTTATTTAACTACTACGGAGCACCAGATGCTGACCGTGTTATAGTAGCTATGGGTTCATTCTGTGACGTAGCTGAAGAAGTTATAGATTACTTAACTGCTGCAGGTGAAAAGGTTGGTCTTATCAAGGTTCGTTTGTACCGTCCTTGGGTTTCCAGTAGTTTACTGAAGGTTCTTCCAAAGACAGTAAAGAAAATAGCTGTTCTTGATCGTACAAAAGAACCAGGAGCATTGGGCGAGCCATTGTATCTTGATGTTGCTACAACTCTCCGTGAAGCAGGACTTAATGATATAGTTATAACCAATGGACGTTATGGTTTAGGTTCAAAGGATACTCCTCCATCTTCAGTATTTGCAGTATTTACTGAATTGAAAAAGGATGCTCCAAAGCCACGTTTTACTTTAGGTATTGTTGATGATGTTACATATTTAAGCTTACCTGAAGTTAAGCCAGCTCCTATAACTGCAGCAGCAGGTACTGTTGAATGTAAGTTCTGGGGTCTCGGCGGAGACGGAACTGTTGGTGCCAACAAGAACTCAACTAAGATTATCGGTGATCACACTGATAAATATATTCAGGCATATTTCCAATATGACTCAAAGAAAACAGGTGGTGTAACTATTTCTCACCTTAGATTCGGTGATAAGCCAATCAAGAGTCCATATTACATAAATCAGGCTGACTTTGTTGCATGTCATAACCCTTCATACGTTGTTAAGGGATTCAAGATGGTTCAGGATGTTAAGCCAGGCGGAATCTTCATGATCAACTGTCAGTGGTCTGATGAAGAATTAGATACTAAATTGAACGCTGCTGCAAAGAAATATATTGCAGATAACAATATTCAATTATATACAATCAACGCTATAGATAAGGCAATGGAAATTGGTATGGGCAAACGTACTAATACTATCCTTCAATCAGCATTCTTCAAACTGGCAAACGTAATGCCAATTGACGAAGCTATTAAATTCATGAAAGAAGCTGCTAAGAAATCATACGGCAAGAAGGGTGATGCTATTGTAGAAATGAACTACAAAGCTATTGATGCAGGTGTAAGTGCACTTCATAAAGTTGAAGTTCCTGCTTCATGGTCAACTCCTGAAGCTGATCCTGCAACAACTGAACTTACAGGCCGCCCTGAGGTAGTTGATATGGTTAAGAATCTTCTTAATCCAATCGCATTAATGGATGGTGATAGCCTCCCAGTATCTGCATTTGCTGATATTGCTGACGGACAGTTTGAACAGGGTGCTTCTGCTTATGAAAAGCGTGGTACTGCTGTATTAGTTCCTGAATGGGATGCAAACTTATGCTTACAATGTAACAGTTGTGCATTTGTATGTTCACATGCAACTATTCGTCCATTCATGTTGAGTGAAGATGAAATAAAGGCAGCTCCTGCTAATATTAAATTAGCTGATACTAAGCCAAAAGCTAGTGAGTACAAGTTTACTATGAGTGTATCTCCTTTGGATTGTATGGGTTGTGGTGAATGTATCACAGTATGTCCTGTTAAGGAAAAAGCAATCAAGATGGTTCCTCAGGAATCACAAGCTGAAGAACAGCCAGTATTCGATTACTTAGTTGCAAACGTTGGCAAGAAACCTGGAATGCCTGCAGATACTACTGTTAAGGGTTCACAGTTCAATCAGCCACTTCTCGAATTCTCAGGAAGCTGTGCAGGATGTGCTGAAACATCATATGCTCGTTTGGTAACTCAGTTGTTCGGTGAACAAATGTATATTTCAAATGCTACAGGATGTTCCTCAATATGGGGTGGTCCTGCTGCTACTAGTCCATATACAGTAAACAAGGATTCAAAAATGGGTCCAGCTTGGGCAAACTCATTGTTTGAAGATAATGCTGAGCATGGTTACGGTATGCAATTAGGACAAAAAGTTCTTCGTGAACAGGCGATAGCTATGATTGAAAAGCTTGCTGCATCTGATAAGTCTTCTGATGAATTAAAAGCTGCTATTGCTAAATTCATTGAAACAAAGGATATGACAAGAGAAAACACTCCTGCTACTAAGGCATTGGTAGTTGAACTTGAAAAAGCTGCTGCTGCAGGATGTGAGCTTTCCAAGCAAATACTTGAAAAGAAACAGTACCTCGCTAAGAAATCTGTATGGATTCTCGGTGGTGACGGATGGGCATATGATATCGGATTCGGTGGACTTGACCATGTACTTGCTTCCGGTGAAAATGTAAACATTATGGTATTCGATACAGAAATGTACTCAAATACAGGTGGACAGTTATCAAAGGCATCAAATATCGGTGAAGTTTGTCAGTTTGCTGCAGCTGGTAAGGATATAGGTAAGAAGAGTCTTGCTGAAATCGCTATGAGTTATGGTTACGTATACGTAGCACAAATTGCTCTTGGTGCTAATCCAAATCAGACAATCAAAGTTATTGCTGAAGCAGAAGCTTATAACGGACCATCATTGATTATCGGTTATGCTCCTTGTGAACTCCACGGAGTTAAGGGCGGAATGAACCACTGTCAGGATGAAATGAAGAAGGCTGTTGCTTCCGGTTACTGGAACCTCTTCTCATTCAACCCTGCTTTGAAGGCAGAAGGAAAGAATCCGTTTACTTTAACCTCAAAGCCAGGTGACGGAACATATCAAGAGTTCCTAAATAACGAAACACGTTATACTCGTTTACAGCGTGCATTCCCTGATCGTGCAGATAAGCTCTTCCAAGAATCAGAGAAAGCTGCTAAGGAACGTTATGATCATTTATTAAAGTTGGTAGAACTTTATAAATAATAGATTTAAAAGTAAAAAACCCGCCGGACAATGAGTTCGGCGGGTTTTTTCTGTATTTCAGGATATTTTTTGTATGATTACTATGGAATAAGATAACACTTTTACAATGGGGTGAAAGGACTATATGAAAAACATATATTCGATATCTGTTCTAGCAATGATTTTGATAACAACAATAATTAAACTTATACTGATTTTTAACTATCCTAAAATGCTATCAGTTCACAGTGATGATATAAATTATTATATGAGCTCACTTTACTTTTTGAAAAGAGGGGTTCTCACATACAGAACTTTTAACGAAGCTACGGTTTTTATAATGCCTTTGTATCCTCTTTTTCTTAGTGGGGTATTAAGGGTATTCGGAATAGGTTTTTGTGGACTCCAGGCTGTCAGAATAATTCAAACAGGGTTATCTGCATTGAGTATCCTATTTGCTTACTTAACAGCCAAGAAGCTATTTAGTAAAAAGGCAGGATTAATATCAGCCGTGGTATTTTCCTTTTACCCTCCCAACCTTATAACACCGGGATATATTCTTACAGAGTGTCTTTTTACTTTTATTCTGTTAGCTTTAATATATTCTTCTGTTAAATTTGCTGATAATCTTAGCATTCCAAAGGCTGCAATTCTGAGCGTAATATGGATAGTTGCAGTTTTTTGCAGACCAACGGTATTATTTTATCCGTGCTTCTATCTTCTTTATATTTTTATTAATAGATATTATAGGCTATCCCAATGTGTAAAGTTTGGTATTACAATGGCACTAATATTTAGTGTATGGGCTCTTCCATGGTGGGTAAGGAACTATAATGAATATCAGACTTTTATTCCTCTAACAGCATCAAGTGGTAATCCACTTTTGCAGGGCACGTATATTAACTACATACAAACTCCTGAGAATACAGAAAACTATGAGGTTGGAAAAACAGCTCTGGAAACAGACAATATAGAAAGGAATGTTGCATTAAAAAGAATCCGGGGAGAGTTTAAAAATCATTTCATAAAGTACTTTTTCTGGTATACACTGGGGAAAACATTTTATTTTTGGGCACTTCCTTTTTATTGGGTTGATGTAATGGGTACAAGTTACTGGTTAGCAGTAGTTTACCACATCTTTATTCTAATTACAGCGGTATATGCCGTTTTTAAGAGCGTAAAAGAGAAGCTATTTATGAAAAACAGTCTTATTGTCTTTATTGCATTATACTTTAATTTTGTACACTGTGTTTATATGTCATTTGACAGATATGCATACCCGATTATAGGAGTCATGTGTATTTACTGCGGAGCTGCATTTTTAAGCAATAAGATATAAAAAATAAGTTTTAATTCTACAAATCCTATAATTTTCATATAATCTAGTATCACATTTTGCTTAATAGTCATTTTATGCTGCAAAGATATTGTTATTAAATAAAATGTACACGCTGTTAAAGTTGCATTAAGTACAAAAACAGCTCTTGGAGGGCAATATGAATGAATTTGAAAAGGAACTGCAATTAAATTACAACCTAAAAATTAAAAATTTAAATAACTTTAGGGATATGTTTTTGGCTGACACGGATATGGGTAGGAAACTTGTAAAAATGTCTTCGGTTAAACAGGAAAGAATTAATTTCATAGGTGAAGTAAAAGAACATTTGTTTAATAACGGTTTTATACATATCGATAGAAATATCCCCACTATTAGAGGCGACTATAGCATACAGTTTAACGATCAGACTGTTTATATGACTGACTATATAGAAGGAAGGGAATGCAATCTTGATAATAGAGAGGAAACAATAGGATGTGCAGGGTTGCTTGCTAAAATGCACAGGGCTTCCTATGGGTTCATGTGTTCTGAAAACAGTTATGGCAGAAGTGAACTGGGAAGGATGCCGGGGAGTTACAGAAAACGTTTGGATGAAATTAAGAAGCTTAAAAAGAATGCCCAGAAGGGTAGAATGAGATTTGATAATCTGGTAACTAAGAACATTGATTATTTTTATGAGGTAGGAGAAAAGGCGTTAGGCCTGCTGCTTGCATCTGATTATTACGAGCTTGTTGAGGAAGCCCAGAAAAACAGAACAATTTCCCACCATGATTTTAACCATCATAATATCTATTTGCAAAATGATGAAATGTTTCTGATTAATTTTGAATACTGTTGCTATGATTTAAAGGTATATGACCTGGTTAATCTTTTAAGAAGGAAAATGCGTAAATGCAATTGGGATATAAGAGAGGCTGCCGTTATACTAAATGAGTACAGTCGGTATGAGCCACTGAGCGGAAGCGATATGAATCTCATGAAAATCATGCTTATGTTCCCACAAAAGTTCTGGAGAGTGATAAATAAATATTATAACAGTAGGAAAAGTTGGTCTGAACAAAGTTATCTGCTTAGAATACAGGAAGTTATTGATGAGGCACAGTGTCATAGAATATTTCTGGAAAGATTTAATGCATTGTAAAAATACCAACTTATAAATAAAAGATAGCCGACCATCAGGTCGGCTATAACTATATGTACTATTTTTGTGTAGCCATAAAATCTTTTGCAAACTCTATAGACTTTTCCTTTGAGAGAGGCTCTTCGGTAACATGTGTGTAAAATTGATAATTAATTCCGTTTACTTCCCAGATAAGACACCAGAACTTCTCAAGAGTTGGTTTTGAAGTCATATCAGAAGAAGTCGAATTATGAATATCATCTTTAAGTGGATACAATGGTGTTGTACCCTTTACCCACATCCCTTTGATATCTCCTATAGTTACATCCTCTACTGTTGTACTTTTACCCGGGTCAAATTTTAAATTTTTTGCTAGGCAAGTTGAGATGACTACGTTTGTAGTATCTTTAACATAAGAGCCTAATGTAAATCTTAAAGGTGTATATTCTGATAATTTGGAAAATGCATCATCGTTTTCGCCAGCTTTGAACATAAGTTGACGTATTCTAGGGTCTAAGTCATATGGTATATTTTTACAACTAACACCTAACATCTTGTAACCAAAAGTTGCATCACCAACTTGTTTTGGATAACTAATTTTATAACCTACTTTTTTTGATATTTCAGTATCATTTAAAGTGGTACCTCCCCCGACATTATAACGTAAAAGAACTTCATTTGCTGGCTTTTGAACAATTTCACCGGAATCATCATCCTGTACAAATATCATCCTTACATTATCTAAAGCATTTAATGCTACAGCACGTATTGTTGATGAAGAACTGATTAGTATTACTCCTACACACAGCAGAGAACAAAAAGAAAGTACTGCAGTTCTTTTGAGATTTATATAATTAAACCTCAACGTTTTACTTTCGCTGCCATTACTATTTAGGAGTTTCGCCTTCAAATCTGAGAAACTCTTATCAACATTAATATTGTGAGGGTCTACCTGGTCACTAATTGAATTTTTAATTAGCAAATCAAATTCATTCATTTCTTTCAAGCCTCCATTCTTTTTAAATCTAAGGGTTTAACAAAACTATCATAATATGGCGAGAGCTCATTCTGAAGAATCTTTCGAGCCTTGAACAGACGAGACTTAACAGTTCCTTCAAAACAACCTAAAACCTTGGAGATCTCTTTTATAGACATGTCGTTGTAATAATACAAGATTAACACCGTTTTAAGGGGAAGTTTTAATGACTTTATTGCTTGTTGCAAAAGTAGCTTATTGCAAAGAGAATCCACAGAATTGTCCGTGATGCTTTGATTTACTTCATGTGAAGTAATTTTATCGTTAAAGTTTTCTAAGCTTGATTTTTTTGTCTTTGCCATTTTCCAGCTTTCCCTAACTACAATCCTATAGAACCATGTATTAAAAGCTCCAGGTTCCTTTAAATACTTAATGGATTTGTAGCAAATAAGAAATACTTCCTGAACAATATCTTCGGCCGATCCCTTTTGCCCGGAAATAATATAGGCTGTTCCAAAGGCTTTATTAAAATATAGCTTATAGAGTTCTTCGAAACAATCCATATCTCCCAGCTGGCACCGACGTATAATGTCATCTATCTGCAAGTGCTCATCTCCTTTCATTTTATGTTTTGTGTTAACACATAATATAAGAGGCTGGATCAATAGAATAAGTTCATCTTTTGAATAAAAAAATGAAAAAATTAGACCGACTCCTTAAAGAGCCGGCCTAGAACGTTTATATTAAGATTTATTTAGAATAGTCCTGTGATAACACCTGTCTCATCAATGTCAATTCTCTCCGCTGCCGGTACTTTTGGTAATCCCGGCATAGTCATTATATCCCCGGTAAGTACTACTATAAATCCGGCTCCTGCGGAAATTCGAACCTCTTTTACTGTGACATCAAAATCCTGAGGTCTACCAAGAAGTTGAGGATTATCAGATAAAGAATATTGAGTCTTTGCCATACAGATTGGAAGCTTGTCAAGACCCATTTCTTCTATCTTAGCAATAGATTTTTCTGCAGCAGCATTATAAATAACATTCCTGCCTCCGTAAATTTTTGAGACTATCTGCTGCACTTTTTCCTTTATAGGTAGCTTTTCGTCATAAATAGGCGCAAAATTTGAAACCGTAGAATCAGTGAGAGCAACAAGTTTTTCTGCCAACTCTATTCCGCCTTTTCCGCCATTTAAAAATACATCTGAAAATGCGACTTCAACACCAAGAGAGCTGCACCTTTCTTGGACCAGCTTAATTTCAGCCTCGGTATCTGTATCAAAATGATTAATGGCAACCATAACAGGTACACCAAACTGCTTCAAATTTTCGATATGCTTCTCTGCATTTGCAAAGCCTTTGGATAATGCTTCCACATTTTCTTCTTTAAGATCTTCTTTTTTTATACCACCGTTATATTTAAGTGCTCTTATTGTGGCAACAAGGGCTACCGCGTCAGGTTTGAAGCCTGCAAATCTGCACTTGATATCAAAGAATTTTTCTGCACCAAGGTCTGCACCGAAGCCAGCTTCGGTTATAACGTAGTCAGCCATTTTCAGTGCAAGTTTTGTAGCCGAAATACTATTACAACCGTGGGCAATATTAGCAAAAGGTCCACCATGCATTAATGCAGGAGTTCCTTCAAGGGTCTGAACCAGATTAGGTTTTATTGCATCTTTTAACAAAAGGGTCATTGCACCGTCAACCTTAAGGTCATGTGCAGTAACAGGTTTACCTTCGTATGTGTAGCCAATGATAATACGTCCTAGTCTGTTTTTTAGATCTGTAATATCAAGAGCTAAGCAGAGTATTGCCATTATTTCCGAAGCAACAGTGATGTTAAAACCATCTTCCCTTGGAACTCCGTTGATTCTTCCGCCAAGGCCTACAATTACATTTCTAAGTGCTCTGTCATTCATATCCATGCAACGCTTCCAGACAATTTGACGAGGATCTATACTAAGAGTATTTCCCTGTTGAAGATGGTTGTCTATTGCAGCTGAAAGAAGGTTATTTGCAGCAGTTATTGCATGCATGTCACCCGTAAAGTGAAGATTAATGTCTTCCATAGGAACAACCTGAGCATATCCACCTCCGGCAGCGCCTCCCTTTATACCCATTACAGGACCTAAAGAAGGCTCTCTTAAAGCTATAACTGCATTTTTACCTATCTTGGCCATAGCTTGTCCAAGACCTACAGTAGTAGTTGTTTTTCCTTCTCCTGCCGGAGTAGGGTTTATAGCAGTAACGAGAACAAGCTTACCGTCCTTTTTATCCTTTACCTTATCCCACAGTTTATCTGATAATTTGGCTTTGTATTTACCATAGAACTCAAGATCTTCGGTATCAATACCAAGATTTTTGGCTATATCTGCAATATGCTGCATCTTACATCCCTGAGCAATTTGAATATCAGTTTGCAATATAATTTCCCCTTCCAAATACATTTATTATTTAAAAAACACATTACTTCCGTATATATAACAAGATTAGAATAATTAACTTAAATACGAAAATATTATATAACTTTAATAGACTTCATACAATAGTTCACAAAACAAGGTTCAAAAATCATAGTATAGAATATAAAGACTATTTAAATGTATAATGGCTGAATTACTAAATTTATTATAGATTTAATAATTATTTATATATTTGGCATACTATAACTTGAAGGGAAAGAATAATTATGAAGGAGATTGAAATAGGAAGCTTGGTTTATAGAAAATCTTATGAGAAAGATGTTCTTTTCAGGGTGGATGACATCAAAGAAAGTGATGGCAGAAAAATAATTATTCTTAAAGGCGTAGAGGTTCGGTTACTTGCCGATGCGGAAGAGGATGATCTTGATATTTTAGTTGAAGAGAATGATGAACAAAACAATGAAGAACATGGTGAGAAAGAAACTGATAACGATTTTCAAAGCACCCCTTAGAGCAGGCTCGTACACAAAAAATGCTTGACATAAGGGCAATACGCTTGTATAATATATTATTTTTGACAAGCGTCCGAATTTATGCTATAATAAATTAAACTGATGATG
>JAEYNY010000145.1 GCA_023412275.1 Bacillota bacterium | reverse complement strand
GGTCTCAGCATCCACTATTATACAAGAATCTCAAAGGATTGGTCTGAGCAGGGTTCAGCAACTGAATTTGATGAAAATCACTGGTTTTCAGTAATGCAGAATGCATTGTTTACCGAAGAATTGGTGGAACGTCATTCAAATATTATGGATAAGTATGATCCTGAGAAAAAAGTAGGCATGATTGTTGATGAATGGGGTACATGGTTTGCTGTTGAACCCGGAACAAATCCCGGATTCCTGTATCAGCAAAATACCATGAGGGATGCCCTTGTTGCCGGAATTCACCTGAATATCTTCAATAATCACTGTGACAGGGTTCAGATGGCAAACATAGCACAAATGGTAAATGTCCTTCAGGCAGTAATTCTGACTGAAGGTAAAAAGATGATTCTGACACCTACTTACCATGTATTTGATATGTACAAGGTTCATCAGGATGCAGAGTTGCTTTCACTTAATTTTGAAAGTCCTGAATACACCTATAACGGTGAAAAGGTACCACAGTTAAGTGCTTCTTCTTCTATAGATTCAGAAGGTAAGATTCACGTAACCATTTGCAACCTTAATCCGTCTGTTGATATGGATGTTGATATTGATCTGCGAGGTATAACAGCAAAGAGCAGTACAGGTGAAATAATTGCTGCAAATGCTATGAATGCAAAAAATACATTTGAAGAAACAAATAATGTAACTATTAAGAAATTTGAAGGTTTACGTCTTGATAATAATCATATATCAGGTATAATACCTTCAAAAGCAGTTGTGATGTTAGAAATAGTATAAACAAAATATTAGTAACAATAGAATATATAATCAGACTGAAATGTCCCGGCAGATATAATTAATGCCGGGATATTTAGCAGTTAAAGGAGGGGGACGGTGAAGGATAATTGCTTTAAATGTCATAGAAACATTCATATTACTGATAATGATATTCAAATGGAAGTAAATAGAGTAATTCAATCAGGAGTACCGTTGCCTACCAATGAACAATATGAAAAGAGATTGGAAGTCTGTAAAAACTGCAAACATCTAACTGATGGAATCACTTGTATGATTTGTGGATGTATTGTAAAGGCAAGGGCTATGAATGCTCTGCGTATCTGTCCCCACCCTTCAGGAAGTAAATGGTAGTTAATCGAAATCGTAAATCAAAATCCGAATAAAAAAGAGGACTTTACATGAAAATTCAGAACCCCATTATATGGGCAGATATGCCGGACCCGGACGTTATACGTGTAGGTGATACTTATTATATGGTATCTACAACTATGTTTGTAATGCCAGGGGCTCCAATTTTAAAATCAAAGGATTTATGTCATTGGGAGTTGGTATCCTATGTTTTCAATACTATTGAAGATAATGACATATATCAACTGGAAAATAGCAAAAATGCATATGGCAAAGGGCAATGGGCAACTAGTCTGAAATTTTACAACGGTCTGTACTATGCATGCTTTGTGTGCCATGATATGCAAAAGACCTATATATATTATACGGACAATATAGAAAAAAGCCATTGGAATCGTTATGTTATTAATGATGTATTCCATGATATGTCTTTTTTATTTGATAACGGCAGGTCGTATCTGATATATGGTAATGGAGATATTTATATAGTCGAACTAAAAGAAGATTTATCCGGAGTTAAAGATGGAGGACTTAAACAACGCCTGTTCAGTACCCCATCTGAAAATATAATGCTCCGTTGTGAGGGCTGCAGAGCCTATAAGATTAACGGTTATTATTATTTGCTTTTTATTGAATGGCCAGATGACGGGAGTTGTCGGAGGCGTGTTGTATGTTACAGAGCAAAAGAGCTGGTTGGAGAATACGAGAGAAAAATACTTCTTGATGATGATATGGGGTACCAGAATCAGGGGATTGCTCAGGGGGCTTTAATTGATACACCTGAAGGAGAATGGTATTCTATTTTGTTTCAGGATCATGGCGCAGTAGGAAGAATTCCATATTTGCTTCCTGTTTTATGGGAATCTGACTGGCCTAATTTAGGAATTAATGGAAGGGTGCCGGAAAAGTTTGAGATTCCATTAAAAGAGTATGATGCCAAACCATTAATAATAAGTGATAGCTTTAACCATAATGAAAACAAACTGGATTTACCATGGGAATGGAATCACAATCCTCAGGAGGATTGTTGGTCATTTACTGAGAATCAGGGCTATTTAAGGTTGAGAACTCAATCTTTGGCAAAAGATCTTTTATCCGCAAGGAATACATTAACCCAAAGAACAAGTGGCCCTAAATGTGCATTTTCAGTAGAGCTTAAAACTGATGGAATGAAAGCAGGGGACTATGCAGGACTTATGGCGTTACAGGGCGATTATGGAGCTATAGGAATAAGAGCCGACGAGAATAATTTGAAAAGAATTATTGTTTCCAAAAAAGCTGATGACGGAAGACAGAAAGAAGAAGAATATAGGCTGTTTACAGGCAATTGCATATTTTTAAAAGTGGAATTTGATTTTCAAAACAGCAGGGATATTGCAGAATTTTATTATTCCCACGACAATATTAACTGGTCAAAATTGGGAAATGATTTGCATATGACATTTACCCTTGACCTTTTTATAGGTTATCGAGTGGGTATATTCTATTATTCCCGGAAAACAGTTGGAGGGTTTGTTGATTTCAGAAATTTTATATATGAATCACTATTATAAAGGTGTTCTATAAAAGTATTTTGAAATATATAGAATCTTATAATAAAATAGTACAGAAGGGAATTTTTACGAAAAGAGAGCAATTATTCATACTCAATTACGTTAAATTTTCGTACATAAATTAAAGGAGGATTATATGAGCAAAATAAAGATCTCAGATAAGGTGACAGGGACTTTCAGGGATAACTGGAATTTCTGTGTGGGCACAGAGCGTATGGGAATCGCTCTTCAAAAGGAATACCAGGATACTCTTGAATTTGTTCAGAAGGCAATAAATTTCAAATATATAAGAGGACATGGTCTGTTCCATGATGACACTGCCATCTATAGGGAAAATGAAATAGACGGAGAAATGAAACCTTTCTATAACTTTACATACATAGATAAGATATTTGATTCATTTCTTGAAAGGGGTCTTAAACCTTTTGTTGAGCTGGGCTTTATGCCATCACAGCTGGCATCGGGAGATCAGAAAGTTTTTTATTGGAAAGGAAATGTAACTCCTCCTAAGGATTATAGTAAATGGAAGGATCTTATCCAAGCTTTAATAAAACACTTTATAAGCAGATATGGAATAGAAGAGGTTTTACAGTGGCCTTTTGAAGTCTGGAATGAGCCGAATCTGAAGGTGTTCTGGAAGGATGCCGATGAGAAGGAATACTTTAAGCTTTATAAGGTATCGGCTATGGCAATTAAGGAAATTAATAAGGATTTACAGGTGGGTGGCCCCGCTATATGCGGAGGAGCCGATTACTGGATAAAAGATTTTCTTGAGTTCTGTAAAAAGGAAAATGCTCCCGTTGACTTCGTCTCCCGTCATTTATATTCAGCGCATTTGCCGAAAGTTCAGACACATGAATTTTGCTATCAGGATCTCAAAGAACCTGAAGAAATGCTTAACGAATTGCAGACCGTAAGGCAAATGATTTATAATTCACCATTTCCACATCTGCCATTCCATATAACAGAATACAATACCTCATACAATCCTTTGAATCCTGTTCATGATACATGTCTCAATGCTGCATATCTTGCAAGGATTATAAGTGAGGCTGGAGATATTGTGGATTCATTTTCATATTGGACCTTCAGCGATATATTTGAGGAGGCAGATGTTCCAAGAGCTCAGTTCCACGGAGGGTTTGGTCTTGTTGCTCTTAACAATATTCCAAAGCCGACTTTCCATATGTTCAGCTTCTTTGAACAAATGGGAAAGGATATCTTGTACAGAGACGAAAATATGCTGGCAACAAAAAAGACTGACGGTACAGTGACAATAACCGCATGGAATCCGGTAATGGAGAAGGGTGAACATTTTGATAAGGATTTCTCACTGGAGTTGAATTTACCAAAAGGTGAATACTTTATTAATAGAACTATTGTAAATGAGACATACGGTAATCCATGGAAAACGTGGATACAAATGGGACGTCCCAGATTTACAAGTAAGAAACAGGTCGAAATACTGAGAAATGCAGCACGACCTCTGGTAATATCCGAAAGGGTTAGCTGCGGTGAGGATATGCTGCTTCTTGAGTTTACTCAAAGCAAAAACGAAGTATCTTTTTTTGAAATCATTCCTGTAACAGATGAGACTGACACCTACTATAAACTTGATGACAGTATGATTCCGGGGTATTAAAATATTTTAAGAATTTAAATACAAATTTTTTGAAAAGGAGAAATATTATGGCAATTCTTCAAGTGAACTTTTTCGCTAAAACAATGAAAAGACCAGTATGTTTTAATGCTTTGATACCAAATGATAAATTTGAGATACCGGGGCAGGAAGCTCAAGAGACAAAAGGGCCTTTAAAGTCCATTTACCTCTTGCACGGTTACTCAGGTAATCATATGGATTGGTTGACATTCACCAAAATACAGGAGGTATCTCTAAAATACAATATTGCGGTGTTTATGCCCTCCGGCGAAAATTATTTTTATTTAGATGACGAAGATGTTGGAGCATATTATGGAGAGCTAATCGGAAATGAGCTGGTTGAATATACACGCAAGACATTCCATTTATCAGATAAAAGAGAGGATACATTCATTGGAGGATTATCCATGGGTGGTTATGGTGCAATAAGAAATGGTTTAAAATACTCCGAAAGGTTCGGAAGGATAATTGCATTGTCTTCAGCTCTTATTACCAATCAAATTGCCGGGATTACTCCAGATTTCAAAGGACCTGTTGCAGACTATCCTTATTATAGAAGAGTGTTTGGGGATCTTGACCAGCTTTTGGGAAGCGACAAAGACCCGGAAGCACTAATCCGTGGTCTTAAGGAAAGAAAAGCAGATATACCCAAGATATACATGGCTTGCGGAACAGAAGATTTTCTTATAAAGGAAAACAGAGGCTTGCATGAATTCCTTGTTTCAGAAAACGTAGACCATACCTATGTAGAAGACGTCGGTGTTCATGATTGGAAATTCTGGAATGAGTATATAGACAAGGGACTGGCGTGGGCTACTGAAGAATAACCAAATGACGAAACCGAAATATACATTAATACCAAGGGGGAAATTACATGAAGCTGGTATGCGGCGAATACACTCTTATATTTAAAGATGGAGGTCTGGAGGTTCAAAAGAACCACAAGACCATATATTTTAACAAACGCCCCATGTTTGTTACTGTTAAGACAGCAATGGCTATAAATGAATTTTATGACAAGGCCTACACTGAGGTAGATGTTTTCGGTAATAGTATAATTGCAAAGGGTATACTTGCCGTAAACTCCGGTTCTGAGTTTTCCTTCTCAGATGTATATGAAGCGGGAGAATCGGGGTTCAAGGTAAGCAGAAATGTGAAGGTGTTGAAAGCCGGGGATGACCTCGGCTTTTCAACTAAAATATCCTTTGCAATGAATGAATCAAAGGATACACATGATTATAATTGTTTTGCACCGGGTGTATGGTACAGACAAAACCAATTTGCACCTGATTTTGCATTTGGAAAGGACTTGGATTGCGAATACTTTTGGCAAATGGAAACACACTATGCTTTGCCGTTATTCGCCATGCAGAATATAGAATCCGGAGAAACAGCAGCTATATCCCGATGGGCCCCGGATGTAACAATGCGGTCTTTGGATATTATGCAATCAGAAAATAATATCGATCCCAAATTTACAATCGGCTCAATAGGTATGAGCAGACCGCAAAATAAGACCATGAACTATATGTATTATGGCTTTGAGGTACGTAAGGAAATTGAAACAGAAACCCAAGGGCTTTCAATTGATTATGTTTACCCCGGCTGTGACGGACAGATGCCCGGAGTAAACCACTATGGGGGACTTGACTACAACGGAAAGGTAAAAACCTTTCAACGTATTAATCACCCTGTAGAACCGGGCTTTTCGCAAAATTATTCTGTTGCAGTGAATTTCGGTAAATATGACAGCTTCCAGCTTATGATGAGAGATATCTGGAGAGTGACTTATGACCGGTTGAGAGACAAATTATTTGATGTGGACAATGAACTCTTCTTCCATAACAGTATGAAGATACTTGACAGATATACACGTCAGTACGGTGATGCTTACGGGCTCCCATTTGCCTGTCAGCTTCCCCATATGGATATAAATTGCGTATCCTTTCAATTTGGTTTTGTGGGGCAACAACCGGGAATCGGCTATCAGCTTCTGAGGTACGGAGACAAGGAAAATATGCCTGAAACCTTTAAAAAAGGTGTAAACGTAATTGACTTCTGGGTCAGAACGTCCATGACTGAATCAGGCTTACCCAATATGTGCTACAACCCCGGTATAAGTGCCTTTGAACCGTACCCGCATTATATAAGAATGCTTGCAGACGGCATTGAGGCAATTTTGGACGCATACCTATATATGAAAAAGAAGGGGATCGAGAGGTCTGCATGGAGAGAATTCTGCCAAAAAACAGCTGATTGGCTTATTAGTATACAAAATGAGGACGGTAGCTTTTATCGTGCATACAACACCGATAGCTCTGTAAGGATGAAATCCAAGTCAAATACTCCAAGCGTAATACGTTTCCTAGTGGAGTTTTACCTTGTTACAGGTGACGAAAGGTATAAAAATGCAGCCATAAAGGCCGGAGACTGGTCTTTTGAAAATGCTTACCTTAACATGGAATACAGAGGTGGTACATGTGACAACACTGATATACAGGACAAGGAAGCAGGCATCTACGCAATGTTTGGCTTTTTGGCTCTGTATGATCTTACAGGAGAAAAGAAATGGCAAGAAGGTGCCGTAGGTGCTGCAGACTATACTGAGACCTGGACCTATGCTTGGAAATTCCCTGTACGTGCACCAATGGAAAAGCATCCCTTCAACAGGTACTCCATAAGCGGTCAGAGTATAATAACAATCGGAGGAGGGGCTGATGTATATATGGCAGCTTGCTCCTACACATACTACAGATTGTACGTTATAACCGGCGATGAGCATTACCTGGATTTTGCCGAGTTCATTCATAAAAATACCAGACAATCCAGTGATATAGACGGAAGTATTGGCTATATAATGCCGGGGTTGGGCCACGAAAGCGGAAACTTTACGGGACAGATGCTACAAAGCCAGTATCATTGGCTTCCATGGTGTACCTTTGTAGAGGTTGACCCTTTATCCAGACTTTACGATACTTTTGGGGGGTATGAGATTGCAGATGCTCAAAAACTCAGTCCTGAGGAACGTATTCTAAAAAACCGCATATACGATAATTATGTTAATATTAATAGCTAAAGTTTTTAATACCCATTCGAAAGTAGGAATTATATTGAATTATATTCGTTCTAAAATAAAATTGCCCCGGATTATCAGCGACGGCATGGTATTACAGAGAAACACAAACGTAAAGGTTTGGGGATGGGCGTCGCCCGGAGACGCTGTTATTGTACGCTTTATGAGTAAAGTCTACCAGGCTTACACAAGTGAAAGTGGAGAGTGGTTTGTTAAACTTGAACCTGCTGAAGCAGGTGGGCCCTACGATATGGTTATTGAGTCGGAAGAGTCTATTGAAAAGATAAATATAAAGAATATTCTTCTGGGTGATGTCTGGCTTTGTTCAGGACAATCAAATATGGAAATGAAAATGGATTCCTTAAAGGATACATACCCTGAAGAAATTGCCCTTTGCTGCAATGATTATATTAGGCATTTCTGCATTCCTGTTAAATACGACTTTGAAAAACCGCTAACTGATATGGACGCAGGAAGTTGGGAGGCAGCCAACCCTGAAAAGGTTTTGGATTTTACTGCTACGGGTTATTTCTTTGCTTTAAAGCTGTTTGAAAAGTACCGAATTCCAATAGGCCTGATTAATGCAAGTTTGGGAGGTTCACCTGCTGAAGCATGGCTCAGCGAAAATGCCTTAAAGGAGTTCCCTAAACATTATGAAGCAGCAAAAGAGCTTAGTAACAGAGATTATCTGGACAAAGTACTGAGAGAGGATCAGGCTGCCACCGAAGCTTGGTACGCTGATTTAAACAAAAAGGATAAGGGAATAGAAAATAATACTACCTCATGGCGGAATATAAAAGTACCTTCATATTGGGAAGACGAGGGTTTGGGCAACTTCAACGGTGTCGTCTGGTTCAGGAAGGAAATCCATATTTCAGGTACTCTTGCAAATAAACCTGCAAGACTTGTACTTGGGAACATTGTTGATGAAGATACTGCCTATATCAATGGTATAGAGGTTGGAACAACGCCAAATCAGTATATTCCAAGGAAATATAGTGTTCAGGAGGGACTACTCAAGGAAGGTAAAAATACAATCCTACTCAGAGTAGTAAATACGTCCGGTAAAGGGGGATTTTACAAAGAAAAACCCTACCAACTGGAAATCGGAGATAGTTTTATTGATTTATCCGGTGAATGGCAGTATGTGATTGGTGCAAAAAGTAGTCCCATGCCTGAACCGGCCTTTGTACAGTGGAGGCCCTTAGGTTTGTACAACGGAATGATTGCTCCTGTTACAAATTATGCAGTAAAGGGTTTTCTATGGTATCAGGGTGAATCCAATACCAAGAATCCGGGAGAGTATGAGAACCTTCTGAAGGCATTGATTTCAGACTGGAGACAGAAATGGAATATAGGAAATCTGCCGTTCTTGTATGTTCAGCTGCCTAACTTCATGGAGGCCTCAGAAATACCAATGGAAAGCAACTGGGCGGAGTTGAGGGAAGCCCAGAGAAGGACACTTTGTGTACCGGGTACAGCAATGGCTGTTGCAATTGACCTTGGGGAATGGAATGATATTCATCCTGTAAATAAAAAGGATGTGGGAACCCGCTTGGCCCTTGCAGCCATAAAAACCGTATATGGGGACAAAACCATTGTTGCATACGGGCCAATGTATAAGTCATACAAAATAGACGGAAACAAAATAATACTATCCTTCACTGATACAGGAAGTGGGTTGACTGTCAAAAATGGAGAACGCCCGGGGGCTTTTGCTATAGCAGGAGCAGACAGAATATTTGTTCGTGCTGATGCGGAACTTACTGGCAATGATGTGGTAGTCCGCAGTGAAAAGATAACCCACCCGGCTTATGTAAGATATGCCTGGGCTGATAATCCCGTGGATGCAAACTTATATAACTGTGAGGGTTTACCTGCTTCGCCTTTTACAACGGAATAGCTGGTGCCGCAAAATTTATTTTTATAACTTGTACTTAGGAGTATAAATTGTATCAATAGAAGCTTGATTAAAGATATTTGCAGTTGTTTATGGTAAAATATCCTAATATGAGCCACTAGAAACTCTTGCAAATATCTTGGAAGCAATGATTGATATAATTTTATACGGGAGTATCGGTGTTAAAAAGAAAAACTTACTGTTTGCAGCAAACACTTCTTTTGTGACATCCTCTTTGACATTTCAAATTGTACATTGTAATATAATACTATAACCTGTAATACAGGTATACAACTTACAGGTATTAATAATTATTTGTAATTGAAAGGTGATATCTAATGCCAATTAAGAAGGTTGAACGTCAAAGCGTAAGCGAACAGGTTTTTGAGCAGTTAAAGGAGCAGATTTTAAATAATGAATGGAAGAAAGGAGAAAAAATCCCTTCTGAAAATGAATTGGCCGCATTACTGGGAGTAAGCCGTGTTACGGTACGGAATGCACTACAGAAACTGACATCCTTAGGCTTAATAGAAACCAGGTTTGGGGAAGGCTCATTTATCACTGATGCACTACCTGGAATCAGTATGAATTCTTTAATACCAATCGCTTATTTAAAAGAAAACTCACTGCAGGAGATTTTAGAATACCGCAGGGTACTGGAAGGCAATGTTGCTGAACTTGCCACAAAGAAGGCTTCTGCCGAAGACGTGGCAAAGCTTGAGGAGGCATATTTAGCCATGGATAAGGTTAAGGATGATCTGGAACAGTTCTCCAAGGCAGATTTGAATTTTCATTTGCTTCTTGCCAATACAACTAAGAATTCTCTTATAATTCAAACCTTTTATATATTTAGTGATGTTTTAAACCGGGCATTTTCTCAAATTGTTACAAAAAGGGGTAACAGTGCGGGAATATATTATCACAAATTGTTACTTGAAGCCGTTAAATGCGGTAATTCTCTTGATGCAAAACGAATAATGGATGAACATATGGAGGACTTGTACAATACTTTTCAAACTAATATGTAAGCAACAAAGTATTTTATATATGCCGAACTGGATAGGTTCGTCCGGCACAAGGGGGTCATGGAGGTTAATATGGATAATGTAAAGCAAAAAAGCTCATCAGAGAGACTACTCTGGGCACAGTTCGATGCACTCCAACTGGGTTCCGGCTGGGACGAGGAGGACATTACTAAACCTCAGATATTAATAGAAGATGCATTCGGTGACAGCCATCCGGGAAGTACTCATCTGAATCAGCTGACAGAACAGGCAAGAATTGGTGTGTACGAGGCCGGAGGCTGTCCTGCAAGATTTCATTCGACAGATATTTGCGATGGGTGTGCACAGGGGCACAAGGGTATGAATTATGTACTGGCATCCCGAGAGGCTATTTGCGATATGGTTGAGGTACATGGAAGCATGGTTTCATGGGATGGTTTGATTTTATCCTCGTCCTGTGACAAATCTATTCCCGCTCACTTAAAGGCAGCCGCGAGACTTGATATTCCGGCAATTTTTATACCGGGTGGTAGTATGAGACCCGGCCCCAATATGACTACGTCATTAGTTGCTGGAGACATCTCACTTCGGCAAAAACGAAAGGGAGAAATAAGCAGTCAGGAAATTCGTGATTATAAGCTGACAGGCTGCCCATCTGTAGGTGCATGTACTTTCCTGGGAACCGCCAGCACTATGCAGTGTATGGCCGAGGCTCTTGGAATGGCATTGCCGGGAAGTGCATTAGTTCCTGCAACTATGAGAGACATCCTGTCTTACTCAAGAAAGGCAGGCAGGAAAATTATTGAGCTGGCTGAAAAAGGCATAACTCCAGACATAATAATGTCAAAGGAGGCATTTATAAATGCAGTCGTTGTCCATAGCGCAATCGGTGGTTCTACCAATGCAACACTGCATTTACCTGCTATTGCAAGGGAACTTGATATTATATTGACACCTGAAATGTTCGATGAAATAAACCATAGGATTCCGCATATTGGCAATATATTTCCAAGCGGAGAGCACCTCACTGAATCATTCTGGTTTGCTGGAGGAATACCAATTGTGCAATTAATGCTTAAAGAATATCTGCATCTGGATGTAATGACTGTAACCGGAAAGACTTTGGGAGAAAACCTTGAAGATTTGGAAAAGGATAACTTTTTCAACAGAAATATTGGTTATCTTTCTAATTACGGTTTGAAGAGGGAAGATGTTATTACTCCCTTGAATGAAACTAAGGAAAAAGGCTCCATCGCTGTCTTAAAAGGAAATATTGCACCCCATGGATCTATAGTAAAGTATTCGGCCTGTACGGAAGGTATGCGTAAACACAAGGGTATTGCCAGAGTATACAATAGCGAGGAAGATGCCTATAATGCAGTGGTTAATAATGAAATTAACCCCGGCGAAATAATAGTAATCCGTTATGAGGGCCCGAGAGGCAGCGGAATGCCTGAAATGTTGATGACGACAGAAGCTATCGTGTGTGACAAGCGGCTGAACGGCACTGTTTCTCTTGTGACAGACGGCAGGTTTTCAGGGGCGACACGGGGAGCGGCAATAGGACACGTTTCGCCGGAGGCCGCTGCCGGAGGGCCTTTAAGCCTTGTTGAAACAGGAGATATTATAGAGTATGACATTGAGAACAGGAGTCTCAACGTTGTAGGTATAAAACAAAAGGAATTGTCTTTGCAAGAGGTTCAGAAAATCTTTGCCCAACGCGAAAAGAATAAGGAAGTAATAATGCCTCCTGTAAGAAAAGGTTTACTGAAAAGATATACCGAATCCGCCCTTTCGGCTATGGAAGGTGCAGGTTATTAACAAAATAAAGGAGATACGAAGATGAAATGTGAATACATTACCCCAGCTGTTACTATATTTGATGAAAATAGAAAAATTGATACCCAGTCACTCCATAATCTGTATGACCATCTGATAAAGGGTGGAGTTGACGGCATTTTAATTTTGGGAAGTATCGGAGAGTTTTTTGCAATTCCGGTAGAAAGCAAAAAGGAACTGATCCGATTGGCAGTTAAGAAAATCAGTGGTAGGACGAAGCTGCTGGTTGGAACTTCAAGCATGGATATAAACGAGACAATAGAGCTTTCAAAATATGCCTGTGAACAGGGTGCTAACGGCATTGTGGTAATTTCACCGTATTATTTCGGATTGAGCCAAGAAAGTGTTGAGGAGTATTACGACAAGGTAGCCGATGAATGCCCCGGTGACCTGTATCTCTATAGTTTCCCTGATCGTACAGGGTATGACATTTCTCCAAATGTGACGCTGAATCTTTTGAGAAAACACAAAAATATCGTAGGATACAAGGATACTATACCGGGGATGGATCATACAAGGGAACTGATAAAATTAATCAAGCCAGAGTTCCCGAATTTTAAAATTTACTCTGGATTTGATGACAACTTTACCCATAATGTAATGTCAGGAGGGGACGGCTGCATTGGCGGATTGTCAAATCTTGTTCCTGAGATTTGCAGTGCATGGGTAAAGGCATTCAAAGACAATGACCTTAAAATGATTTCAGTTATTCAAAGGAAGATAGATTGCCTTATGGACATTTATCAGGTAGGTAAGCCTTTTGTTCCTTATATTAAAAGAGCAATGATGATTAAGGGTATCTCTGTAAAGGATTATTGTTCATTTCCGCTGCCAAGGGCAAATGAACAGGAAATTTTACAACTCAAAGCCATTATGGAAAAGTCCTGTATCCTATGATATACTCAGAAGAATGTAATAGAATGTCGAAGGATGGGTAAAAGATTGATTGACCAATGGCTATAAATGGTATATAATGTAAATAATTTAATAATAAATAATGCTGGTTTGCTCAAAATAACGAGTAACTAAGAGGGAATCAGGTGAAAATCCTGAACAGTCCTGCTGCCGTAAGATGGAGCGGTTCTCTAAAGCAAGAATTTTTTTGCTTATTAATACCACTGGGTATCAGTCCCGGGAAGGCGAGAACTTTGCAATGATGTCTGAGTCGGAAGACCTGCCAGTATTTCTGCAGATGCCAAATATGCAGAGTACTATGACTTCACAGTGTATGAAGTGTGTAGTTTGTCAAAAGAGAAAACGGTATAAAACTATATATTCTATTTTACAAATAAAACCTTTATTACTAAAAATATGAAGGTTTTATTTTTTTGGCAATTATTATTAAGCCGGAGGGTTCATTATATATGAAAAGTGTAAAGAGTAAAAACTTTCTTGTTTGTCTTTCAATTGTAGTATGTGTACTTTTTTCTTTCCCATCAAAAGCATCTGCAATGCACATTATGGAAGGATATCTGGCACCCGGCTGGTGTATTAGCTGGGGAGTGCTTTGTATACCATTTCTCGTTATGGGTTTCCTCTCAATAAAAAAGAAAATCGAAATATCCTCAAAAAACCTGACTTTGTTGGCAATGTGCGGTGCTTTTGCCTTTGTACTGTCCGCACTTAAGATGCCATCAGTTACCGGAAGCTGTTCACATCCCACAGGAGTAGGACTGGGTGCTGTTTTATTCGGGCCAACCGCCATGTCTGTCATAGGAGCTATAATTTTATTGTTTCAGGCAATTTTACTGGCACATGGAGGTATTACAACTCTGGGGGCTAATGTATTCTCCATGTCGATAGCAGGGCCTTTGATTTCTTTCGGAGTGTTCAAGCTATCTAAAAGATTGGGCGCAAAAGCCGGACTCGCCGTATTTTTTGCAGCATTTTTCGGGGATTTAATGACATATGTGACAACCTCTGTGGAGCTTGCCATGGCCCATCCTGATGTTACAGGTGGGTTTATAGTCTCTCTAGGGAAGTTTATAAGTATTTTTGCTTTTACTCAAGTTCCTCTTGCTGTTTGTGAAGGACTGCTTACAGTAGTTATTTACAATGTTCTGGCAAAATACAGTGCAAAAGAGCTAAAGGCGCTGTCGGCAATTTATTAAAGGAGAGATACCATGAAATTATGGAAAAAGAATTTAATTTTGATTGCAGCCGTAGTTATAATTCTTGCTGCACCACCTATTTTCATAAAAAATGCTGAATTTTCCGGCTCAGATGGTATGGCAGAAGAGCAGATAGCTAAAATAGACCCTGACTACAAGCCTTGGTTTGAATCACTAATTGTACCTAAAAGCGGAGAAATTGAATCACTGCTATTTGCATTGCAAGCTTCAATCGGTGCAGGAGTGGTGGGCTTTATACTTGGAAGAATGACTTCCAATAAAGGAAAATCCGGAGTAGAAACATGATATTAATAGATAAATATGCATATGATTCTAAACTTGCCTGTGTCAGTCCAAAAGCAAAATTAGTATATACAATGTTACCTTTGTTATTGTGCATTTCACTGAACTCATTTGTTGTAAGTTTCGTAACCATATTTGTCATGGCAATGACTACGGTAGGGATAGGAAAAATTAAGATCAGAGCATACTTGAAATTACTTTTTATTCCCTTTGGCTTCTTAATGGTTGGAACAATAACAATACTGATAAACCGTTTTGATTCAAATCATATTTATTTACTGGGGGTTAAAATCGGCAAATATGCTTACGGTATAGACTGGGAAACTCTTACTAATAGTTTAAAACTGGCACTAAAAGCACTGGGGGGAGTAAGCTGTATGTATTGCCTCTCTTTGAGTACTCCTATGACTGACCTGTTTCAGGTTCTGAGACGAACAAAAATTCCCGATATTATTATTACACTTATGGAGTTGATATACAGATACATATTTGTGTTGTTAGATGAAGTAGGGAGAATGAACATAGCAAAAAATTCAAGGCTGGGCAACCGTAATTTTAGAACTTCTTTAAAATCTACCAGTGAGTTGATAAGTATGCTGTTCATACGTGCATACAACCGCTCGGACAGGGTTTATGCAGCTCTTGAATCCAGAGGCTACAACGGACAATTTGTTACGCTGGATGAAGAATACTTACACGGGAAAAAGATGTATATCTTTTCAATTCTGTTTTGCCTGTTACTGTTAAGTGCAGGACTTGCAGAAAGGCTTTTATTTTAGGGGGTAGTTCTATTGTACATAATTGAAACCAAGAATCTGAGCTATTCATATGATGGAGAACACCAAGCTTTGGAGAACGTCAGTATATCAATCAAAAAGGGTAAGACTACGGCAGTTTTGGGAGGCAACGGTGCAGGAAAGTCAACACTGTTTTTGAACCTTAACGGTGTTTTAACACCTGATATTGGAAAAGTTTTTTTTGATGGTAAAGAGGTGGAATACAACAAAAAAGGCATAACCGAAATGAGAAAAAGAGTGGGTATAGTATTTCAGGACCCAAATGATCAACTATTTTCTTCAAGTGTTAAAAAGGATATTTCCTTTGGGGCTATAAATCTTGGACTTGGTGTTGAGAAAGTCAGGGAAAGGGTTGAAAAGGCGGTTGTTCAAACGGGGATTGAAGAATATGTAGATAAGCCTACACATGCATTAAGCTTCGGACAGAAAAAAAGAGTTGCCATAGCGGGAGTTTTAGCTATGGAGCCTGATGTGATTATTCTGGATGAACCTACTGCAGGACTTGACTCTAAGGGGGCAAGTGATATTCTCAATCTGTTGACTAAAATAAAAGAAGAAACCGGAGTATCGGTTATATTGGCAACACATGAAATGGATATCGTTCCTATATATTGCGATGATGTATTTGTTATGGATCATGGGAAAGTGGTATTGAGCGGAGATGTAAGAGAAGTACTTTCAAAGCCCGAGATTCTAAGGGAACACTCATTAAGGCTTCCTAGAATGGCACACCTGATGGAAATATTAAGCCAACGGGACAAGCTGGATGTTGACAGGACAGCAGCTACAATATCTGAAGCAAGGGCATCAATTTTAAGTCTAATGAACGGTGCAGGGTAAACGAATGGATGAATTTGTTATAAAAGATGGGAAGAGACTGAAGTGCGGATATACAACCGGAAGCTGTGCAGCAGCGGCAGTAAAGGCATGCACGGTAATGCTTTTGGGAGATACGATCATTGATGAGGTTATAATAACTACTCCAAAGGGTATCACATTAACTTTGCAAATCGATGATATTTTTAAACAGAAGGAATGGGTAAGTTGTTCCGTAAAAAAAGATGCAGGGGACGATCCTGATGTTACAAATGGTATAAAAATTTTTGCAAAGGTTATGAAACTGGAAAAAGAAATATTGATTGAAGGTGGCAGCGGAATTGGACGGGTTACAAAAGCAGGACTGCAATGTGCAGTTGGTGAGGCAGCCATAAATCCAGTCCCAAGGCAGATGATACATGAGGTATTAAGAGAGGTTTCCAAGACATATGGGTATAAAGGAGGATTTTCCGTTGTAATATCTGCTGAAGACGGAGAAGAAATTGCAAAAAAAACCTTTAACCCACGACTTGGAATAACAGGTGGTATATCAATACTGGGGACCAGCGGGATCGTTGAGCCTATGAGCGAAAAGGCCTTAATAGAAACTATTCATAAGGAAATAGATGTAAGAATTGCTCAAAACAGGCAAAATTTCCTTATAACCCCCGGTAACTTTGGAAGGGATTTTGCACTACAAAGATTCGGACTGGACATAGACAAGGGTTTAAAGTGCTCCAATTATATAGGAGAAACTATTGATTATGCTGTTTATAGAAATGTCAAAAATATTTTACTAATAGGACATGCCGGTAAACTGTGCAAAATTGCCGGAGGTATTATGAATACTCATTCAAGGACTGCAGATTGCAGATGTGAAATATTTGCGGCTCATTCAGCACTTTATGGAGCTTCGAAAGAGTGTATAAGTAAAATAATGCAGGCTATGACTACGGATGAAATAAACGGCATACTACGAGATGAAGGCCTTGATGAGGTTGTTTATATGAGTATTCTTGAGAAAATAAAATTTTATCTTAATCATAGAGCAAACTTTAAATGCGGTATAGAGGTTGTAATGTTTACTGATTTAAACAGGCAATTGAAAGACAGAGTCTATTATCAGACCTCTAGTGCTGAAGATATGATTAAAGAACTATGTAAGGAATCAGATAAGGGGTAAATATATGAGCGGAGTTTTATACGGAGTTGGTGTAGGGCCGGGGGATCCCAAAATGTTGACACTTCAGGCGGTTGAAGTTCTGCAAATGGCAGATGTAATAGCTGTACCCGATACAAACGGTGAAAAAACTGCTATGAAAGTAGTTGGGGAATACATAAAGGACAAAGAGGTGGTATATTGTCCTATGCCCATGACAAGAGATACTGATTTACTTGAAAAAAGTCATAGCATAAGCTGCAATTTGATAGAACAAGAATTGTTAAAATGTAATAATGTAGCCTTTATTACATTGGGTGACCCCACAATTTATTCTACCTATATGAATATTCAGAGGATTATGGATAACAAGGGCTATATTACAAGGACAATACCCGGAGTTACTTCCTTTTGTGCTTCTGCGGGCGCACTGAATATTTCTTTGTGTGACAGGGGGGAAGCTCTTCACATTATACCTGCATCCTACGGTGAGACTGAAGAACTTCTGGAATTAAAGGGTACAAAAGTATTAATGAAAAGCGGAAAAAGTCTGACTGATATAAAGGCTACTTTGAAGAGGAAGGGACTGTATCAGTATTCACGGATGGTAGAATGCTGTGGTATGGAAAGTCAGAGAGTTTACAAAAGTCTTGATGAGGTATCCGATGATTCAAGCTACTTTTCAATTTTAATAGTAAAGGATAAATAAGTATGGTGACATTTATTGGAGCAGGGCCCGGAGCCGTTGATCTGATTACGGTGAGGGGAAAAACGCTGCTGGAGACAGCTGATATTGTTATTTATGCAGGCTCACTGGTGAATCCAGGCTTGCTTTATTACACAAAAAAATCATGTGAAATATTTAATAGCGCCGAAATGACATTGGAACAAGTGATAGCTGTTATGGAACGTGGAGAACGAGAGAAAAAAAACACCGTAAGACTACATACCGGTGACCCCAGTATATATGGTGCAATTCGTGAACAGATGGATATGCTGACAGAACGGGGGATTGAATATACCGTAGTTCCGGGAGTCAGCTCCTTTTGCGGTGCGGCGGCTGCATTAAAAGCAGAATACACACTGCCTGATGTAAGCCAGACTTTGATACTCACCAGAATGGAGGGACGCACCCCTGTTCCTGAAAGAGAAGAAATATCAAAGCTTGCCGCACATAAATCCTCAATGGCATTATTTCTGAGTTCCTCATTATTGGAGGAATTGAGCCGTAGGCTCATAGCCGGAGGGTATGAACCGAGTACACCGGCAGCCATTGTATATAAGGCAACCTGGCCTGACGAAAAAATTGTACGAACATGCGTAGGAGAGCTTTATACAGCAGCTAAAGAAAATAACATCAACAAGACGGCATTGATACTTTTAGGAGATTTCCTTGGTTCCGTCTACTCAAGGTCAAAGCTGTATGACCCTGCCTTTTCTCACGAATTTAGAGAGGCAGTCAAGTAGTATGAAGATAACTTTAGCTGCATTTACAAAACAGGGTGGAAAGCTTTGCCTGAATCTGCAACAAGAACTCAACAGGCAGGGGTACGATACCGAGGGCTACAGTAAGTATCAGATTGATGGAGCCTTAGCTTTGCAAGAAAGCTTGGATGAATTTACCCGGAAAGCATTTGGCGTAAGTGACGCTATAGCTTTTATAGGGGCTGCCGGGATTGCAGTCAGGGCAATAGCCCCATATGTAAGCTCCAAGGACTGTGACCCTGCGGTACTGGTTATTGATGAAAGAGGCAAGTATGTTATTCCCATTTTGTCAGGCCATATAGGCGGGGCAAACGAGTTAGCAAAGATTATTGCAAAAATACTGGGTGCACAAGCGGTGATTACAACTGCAACAGATATAAATGAGAAGTTTGCAGTTGATTCATGGGCAGTAAATGCAGGCTGCCATATAATGAATATAAATATGATTAAAAAAGTGTCAGCTGCGATATTAAACGGAGAACAGGTCGGAGTTCATTCTGATTATCCGGTTGAAGGCAGCCTGCCTGATAATGTGATTATATCAGACAGTACAAATGTAGGAATCTGCATATCAGACAGCTTCAAGCCGATTTTTTCGCAGACACTTCATCTTATGCCCAAACAGTATACTTTAGGTATTGGATGCAGAAAAAATACAAGGTATACTGAACTTTTGAATTTTGTAAATTTTATTCTTGATATAAACGGGATTTCACCTTATGCAATCGAAGCAATAGCTTCTATTGACTTAAAAATAAATGAAAATGCAATACGTTCTTTAAGTGCGGATTGGAAAATCCCTTTTCATACATATTCAGCAAATGAGCTTGCAGAGCTTCCGGGAGATTTTTCAAAATCTAATTTTGTAAAAGAGATTACCGGAGTTGACAATGTTTGTGAACGGGCAGCAGTTAAGGCCAACAATGGAAGGCTTGTAGTCCCCAAATGCAGCTGGGACGGTATAACAGCGGCAGTATCAAAAAAAGATTGGAGATGTATATTTTGAGTATTATATCAGCAAGTTTGGACTATAAATCAGCTGCCATTGATGTACGGGAAAGATTCAGCTATACATCCACAATAATCAGAGAAATACTTGGAAGGATAAAGGCAGCCGAAGGTGTTTCAGGAGCCGTACTCCTGTGTACCTGCAACAGAACCGAACTTTATATTTCAGGGGAGGACATTGAAAATCTGAATCCTGCCTTGCTTTTGTGCCAGTTGTCCGGGGTGGAAGACCATAAATTGTTAATGCCTTTATTTAGTATAAGATATGATTCAGAGTCAATATTCCATCTGATGGAAGTAGCTTGCGGACTTCAATCAATGGTGCTTTTCGAGGATCAGATAATTACACAGGTGAAAAATGCGGCTACTATAGCCCGTGAGGAGAAAACCATTGATTCAACCCTTGAGACACTTTTCAGACTTAGTATCACAGCGGCAAAGAAAGCTAAAACAGAAATTAAAATAAAGGCAGTTCCTACTTCAGCAGCTGAAAGCGCAATAACTGAATTAGCAAAAAAATACTGTTTTTCTGACAAAAGGGTTCTTGTAATCGGTAACGGTGAAATAGGACGGTTATGCTGCAAAAAGCTCATTGAAATGGGAGCAGAGGTAACAATTACACTCAGAAAGTATAAACACGGAGATATAATTATCCCTATTGGTTGCCGTTCAATTTCATATGATGAAAGGAGCGGATTTCTTTCCAACTGTGATGTAGTTATAAGTGCAACTACAAGTCCTCACTTCACCGTAACCTGCGAAATGGTTGAAAAACTTGAAAGAAAGCCTGAGCTATTTGTTGATCTGGCACTGCCCAGAGATATTGATCCGGGCATTTCACAGATTCCCGGAGTGGAAAGCTATAATCTTGACAGGTTCTACACCGATTTTTCGGTGCTTAATCATAAGGAAGTAAGTAAAATAAGAGAGATAATATATAGTTTTATTTTACAGTTTGAAAAATGGGAAAATTATCGTAAAGTGGCAGGGCTAATAAATTTTTGAAGAGTAATGGGGGATTAACTTGAAACTATATGTTGTAGGTATAGGGCCGGGAGAAGATTGTCAGCTTACGGGAAAGGCAATCAGGGCTATTGAGGAAAGTCAACTGGTAGTAGGATATGACGTTTATATTGATTTAATAAAGCATCTGCTACCGGATAAGGAAATATTAACAACCCCAATGAAAAGAGAGGTTGACAGGTGTAAATTGGCTGTAGAAGCCGCTATGGAAGGAAAAAAAGTGGCGGTGATATCCTCGGGGGATGCAGGAATTTACGGTATGGCGGGTCTGATATATGAGGTGTTAGCGGAATATGAAACAACTACCATACAGGTTGAAGTTATACCGGGTATCACGGCGGCTTCGTCTGCTGCAGCAGTACTTGGGGCACCGTTGACACATGATTTTGCTGTCATATCCTTAAGTGATCTTCTGACACCCTGGGAGGTTATTGAGAACAGATTGAGACTTGCGGCTGAAGCAGGCTTTGCAATCTGCATTTACAACCCCTCCAGCAAAAAACGTAGTGATTATCTCAAAAAGGCTTGCCAGATAATTTTGACGGTGGCAGACAGGAATACTCCTTGCGGATATGTACGCAATATAGGACGTGAGGGGCAGACCTCCCAAATATTGACTCTGGAGGAACTAGCCCAAGAGCGGGTGGACATGTTTACAACAGTTATAATTGGAAACAAAAATACCCGGGTAATAAATAACAGGCTTGTAACTTCAAGAGGCTATAAAAATATATGAAATCATTGAAAGGCGGATAAAGAGTTTACATATGAAGGTGCTTGTTTTTTCAGGAACTACTGAAGGCAGAGAAATATCACAATTCCTTGCAGATAAAGGAGTATCCGTTACTGCCAGTGTTGCAACCGAATACGGAAATATGGTTATGCCGGCTAACAGTGGGATAGAGGTAAGAACGGGAAGGCTATCAGAAGAACAGATAGCCCAAATGGTTCAGGATTATTCATTTGTGATTGATGCGACCCATCCATATGCAGAGCTCGTAACTAAAAATATTAAGTCTGCGTGCAATAGCGCAGGCGTGGAATATATACGGCTGCTGAGACCGTCAATTTCAACCGGAAAAGTAATAGAAGTAAATGATACCCACGAAGCAGTAAATTATTTGAATACAGTAGAGGGCAATATTTTTCTTACAACCGGCAGTAAAGAACTGGATGCCTTTACAGGTGTTTCGGACTATGGTGCCAGAGTATTTGCAAGGGTACTTCCTACCACTGAGGTTGTAGATAAGTGCACTAAGCTGGGTTTTAAAGGTAAAAATCTTATCTGTATGCAGGGGCCTTTTTCATATGAGATGAATATGGCCACTTTAAAGCAGACAAATGCCAGATACCTTGTAACCAAGGACACAGGATCAGCAGGAGGCTTCCAAGAAAAAATAACTGCGGCGGAAGCCCTTGGAGTGACAGTAGTTCTTATATCCCGTAAAGTTGAAAATGAAGGATTTACATTATCTCATCTAAAAACAGTAATTATGAATAGACTTGGTTTATGTAACCAGCCTCAATTTGGAAGATTTCCTCTGTTTATTGAATTGACGGGGAAAAGGGTTTTTGTTGCGGGAGGTGGAGAGATTGCAGCCCGAAGAGTAAAAACACTTCTCAAATTCGGAGCGGATATTTATCTGGTAGCTCCAAGGCTTACCCCGGAGCTTCAGGAAATGTTAAATGCTAAGCTGTTTAATTACAGAGAAGGATATTATGAATCACGGGACATTCAAAATATGTTTCTGGCGGTTGCCGCTACAAATGACAGAGAGACTAACCATAAGATATATATAGATGCTAAGGAACAGGGTATCCAAATGAGTATAGCTGATTGCAGAGAAGAGTGCAGCTTTTACTTTCCTGCAATATTCGAATTTGATGGTATAGTTGGGGGGCTGGTTTCCAAGAACGGAGATAATCACAGCCTTGTAAGAACGGTTGCTGAAAGGATACGACAAATAGGACAAGCTTAAGGAAAGGTAGTGGTATTTGACATGAAAAAAATCAGAATAGGCAGCAGGGACAGCAAGCTTGCAATTATACAATCGGAACTGGTAATGGCTGCAATCAGAAAATATGACCCTGATATAGAGCTGGAATTGATTACAATGAAAACCACCGGGGACAAGATTCTGGACAAAACTCTTGATAAAGTGGGTGGAAAGGGCCTTTTCGTCAAGGAATTAGATAATGCTCTGTACAATAATGAGGTTGATATCACAGTGCACAGTTACAAGGATATGCCTCTGGAAGATAACCCGGAGTTGCCTGTGGTGGCCCTGTCAAAACGTGAAGACCCCAGAGATGCCTTTATTTTGCCTCAAAGTGGTGAAAATGGAGAACCAATAGGAAGTTCAAGTCTGAGAAGGCAGCTCCAACTTAAAGAATTGTTTGTGGGTTGTAAAACAGCCCCTATCCGAGGAAATGTGCAAACCCGGCTTAAAAAACTTGACAACGGTGAGTTTTCAGCAATAGTACTTGCCGCTGCCGGAATTAAGAGACTTGGTCTTGAAAGTCGTATCAGCAGATATTTTTCCATTGATGAGATTCTTCCCGCGGCGAGTCAGGGTATTATAGCGGTTCAGGGGAGAGCCGGAGAAAACTTTGATTTTCTGAAGCTGTTCCATAGTGAGGAATCCCTTTGTATTTCACTGGCAGAAAGAACCTTCGTAAGAGAAATGAATGGAGGCTGTAGTACCCCAATAGCGGCTTATGCAACCATTCAGAAAAGTGAAATTATTCTAAAGGGTTTATACTGTAATGAAACTACAGGAGAGTCAAAGAAGGAATGTGTTACGGGAAACAGGCAAAATCCTGTGGAACTGGGTTTTGAACTGGTAAAAAAGATGGAAAGCTGCAGGAGTATTTAAGCGTGGAGGTAAAGGTTATGAAGCATGGATTTGTGGCTTTAGTTGGTGCAGGACCGGGAGATAAAGGACTTATTACATTAAGGGGAGCGGAACTTCTCTCCCAGGCTGATGTGGTAGTATATGATAGATTAGTTTCGGAAGAAATTATAAAAATGACTCCACATAAGGCGGAAAAAATAGATGTGGGTAAAGAGAATAAATTCCACCCTGTTAAACAAGAAGAGATTAACCAAATAATCCTAAAAAAGTCATCGGAAGGAAATACAGTTATAAGGCTTAAAGGAGGGGATCCCTTCGTTTTTGGCAGAGGAGGAGAAGAACTTGAACTGCTGTATGAAAACAATATTCCCTTTGAGGTTGTTCCCGGAGTAACTTCGGCAGTGGCAGCACTGTGCTACGGAGGGATACCGGCTACTCACAGAGATTTTTGTTCTTCGTTGCATATTATTACCGGGCATGCCAGAGAGGGAGGTCAGCTTTCTATTCCATTTAGTGAATTAAAGGAATTAAATGGAACTCTGGTTTTTCTCATGGGATTATCCTCACTATCATATTTGATGAAGGGACTTATTAATGCGGGTATGGATAAGGACATGCCTGCTGCCATAGTAGAGAACGGAACAAGGCCAAACCAGAGAAAACTGGTTGCTACAGTTGGTACACTGGAACAACAGGCTTTGGAGATGGGAATAAAATCTCCTGCTATTATTGCTGTAGGAAAGGTTTGCACTCTTTCTGATAAATTCAATTGGTTTATGAAGAGACCCCTCTTCGGTGCAAAAATACTTGTTACAAGACCTAAGGCATCTTCGGGTACACTTGTGGAAAAGCTTCGTCAACTGGGTGCGGAGCCTGTAGAGTATCCTTGTATAGAGGTGGTACCTATACCACATAATGAAAAGCTTTACCGTGCTTGTGAAAATCTCAGTGAATACGGCTGGATTTTATTTACCAGTAAAAACGGCATACAGATATTTTTTGATTACTTAAGTTCCAAAGGACTTGATGCAAGAGCTCTTGCAAATATTAAAATTGGTACGGTTGGAAGTCAGACAGCTAAGGCTTTAAAGGAAGTAGGGCTGATTTCTGATTTTACTCCTGAAATCTTTGATGGAAGCCATCTTGCACAGGGAATTGCAGAGTTTGTGGGTGAAAATGAAAAGGTTCTCATTTGTGATGCAGCAATAGCAAGTGACGACATTGTTAACATTTTGAAAAGCAAAAATATTAAATTTGACAGGATTCCTTTGTACCATACGAATTATATAAATGAAAACAGCGATGAGGTCAGGAAACTGATAACCCATGGTGAACTTAAATACATAACTTTTACAAGTGCATCAACAGTTGAGGGATTTATGGCATCTATGAAAGATACTCCTTTGGAAAGTCTGACAGCTGTTTGCATCGGAAATCAGACAGCGGAAGCAGCTAAAAAGTATAACCTGAGATATGTAGTAGCTGAAAAATCAACAATTGATTCTATGCTAGATAAGCTATTGGAAATTGGAGGCGGCATTATTAATGATTAACAGACCAAGAAGATTGAGAACTAGTGAAGCCCTACGAAAAACAGTCAGGGAAACCAGACTGTCAACTGATTCACTTATTCAGCCTCTCTTCATAATAGAGGGTAAAAATATTAAGAACGAAATAAGCTCCCTGCCCGGGCAGTATCATTATAGCCCCGATATGGTAGGGGAAGCAATTGAAAATGCGCTAAAAGCAGATGTAAAATCCGTACTGCTCTTTGGACTCCCGGAGCATAAGGATGAAATAGGCTCTGAGGCCTACAATGAAAATGGAGTATTGCAGCAGGGGATACGTGAAATAAAGAAGAGGTATCCACAGATGCAGGTAATAACGGATATTTGCATGTGTGAATACACGTCTCATGGTCACTGCGGAATTTTGGAAGGTAAAAGGGTTGATAATGACAGAACCCTGCCTTATCTTGAAAAGATAGCTTTGTCTCATGCAATGGCAGGAGCGGACATGGTTGCTCCGTCGGACATGATGGACGGTAGGATACATGCACTGAGGACGGCTTTGGACAAAAATGGATTTACAGACATTCCTGTTATGGCATATGCTGTAAAATATGCCTCGTCATTTTACGGGCCATTCCGTGAGGCAGCAGGCTCCGCGCCTGCCTTCGGAGACCGAAAAAGTTATCAGATGGATTATCATAACAGACGTGAAGCTGTAAAGGAAGCTCTTCTTGATGTTGAGGAAGGTGCGGATATATTGATGGTTAAGCCAGCACTATCCTATCTGGATGTTATAAAGGAGGTCAGGGAAAAAACTCAGTTACCTCTGGCAGCCTACAGTGTAAGCGGAGAATATGCCATGATAAAGGCTGCTGCTGCTCAAGGGCTGATTGATGAATACGGTGTAATGTGTGAAAGTGCAGTCAGCATTTTCAGAGCCGGTGCAGATATACTTATAACCTATTTTGCCGGAGAAATCTCCGAAGCAATAAAGAAAGGGGATATAGGATGAAATTAAGTTCAGATTTGTTTGAAAGAGCAAAAAAAGTAATTCCAGGTGGGGTTAACAGCCCGGTTAGAGCATTTCGTGCAGTAGACTCAAACCCTTTATTCATAAGCCGTGCAAAAGGTTCAAAGATTTATGATGTGGAGGAAAGAGAGTACATCGACTACGTCTGTTCATGGGGGCCCATGATTTTAGGCCACAGCAATGACCTTATACTGAAAAATGTTGAAAAAGTAATGCATAACGGACTTAGCTTTGGGGCACCTGTTGAAGCTGAGGTGCAAATAGCAGAGATGATAGTTTCCATGGTGCCCGGGGTTGAAATGGTAAGAATGGTGAACAGCGGCACAGAAGCGGTTATGAGTGCTATTCGTCTGGCAAGGTGCTTTACAAAGAGGGATAAGCTTATAAAGTTTGAGGGCTGCTATCACGGACATAGTGACAGTATGCTTGTAAAGGCAGGCTCAGGTGTACTGACTGCCGGAGTCCCTGACAGTCTGGGAGTACCACCGAACATAGCAGGAGATACATTAACTGCCGTTTATAATAATATATCCAGTGTTGAACAGTTATTTAAAGAAAATGAGAATCAAATAGCAGCTGTAATTATAGAGCCGGTTGCAGCTAACATGGGAGTTATTCCTCCACAAGAAGGTTTTTTGAAAGAGTTGTCCCGTATTTGCCGTCAAAACTCCGCATTGCTTATTTTTGATGAGGTTATTACAGGCTTTCGTCTTGGGGCAGGTGGAGCACAGGAGTATTTCGGAGTTGAAGCTGACATTGTGACCTTCGGGAAAATAATTGGTGGTGGTATGCCTGTAGGAGCCTATGCAGGAAGAAAAGAATTAATGAAATATGTGGCGCCTTGCGGAGGAGTTTATCAGGCAGGAACACTTTCAGGTAATCCGGTAGCAATGGCAGCAGGACTTGCACAGCTTGAGATTTTGAACAGTAGTCCCGGAATATATGAGGATATTAATAAAAAGGCTGAAGTGTTAGGGAGTGGACTGGAAAAAATAGTACAGAAATATAAGGTGCCAGTTACATTGAACAGAGTTGGTTCGTTGCTGTGTATGTTTTTTTCTCAAAACCCGGTTACAAACTATCAGGAGGCTAAACAAAGCAATACAAAGTATTATGCCGCCTTTTTCAAGAGTATGTTAAGCAGGGGAATTTATCTGGCACCGTCCCAGTTTGAGGCCATGTTCGTAAGCAACGCACATACTTATGCGGATATTGACGCTACTTTAAAAGCTGTTGAAGAAAGCATGGTTGAAAATATAGCTTTAATGGAGGAACTATTATGAAGGCAATACTAATTCTTGCTCATGGAAGCCGAGAAAGGAAAACCCTGGAAACTTTACAAAAGATAACAGATATGACTAAAGCACAGCTCCCGGAAGTTATGATTGAGACTGCATATATGGAATTTTGTGATATAACTCTGGAAAAAGGACTTGATATTCTTATTAAAAAGGGTGCTGACGATATAACAGTAGTACCGTATTTTCTTTTTGAGGGAATACATATTAGAGAGGATATACCCGGAGAGATAAAGGAATATCTTGAAAAACATCCCGGGATTAAAATAACTTTAGGAAATACACTGGGAGCTGACCCAAGACTTGCAGATGTTCTGGCAGACCGAATCAGAGAGGCATTATGAAAAAGAAACTGTATATAATCGGTGCAGGAACAGGCTCGGAGGATTTTCTTACCCAGAGAGCCTTGAATCTGATGGAAAGCTGTGATGTCATATACAGTACTGCACACAGATTTTTATCGGATACTCGCAGGAATGTGATAGAGTGTCCTGTAACAGAAATACCAAATTTGATTGAGGCTTCCGAAGGTCAGAATATAGCATTGCTGGTTTCGGGAGATACGGGGTTTTTCAGTATTGCAGGAAGCTTGTCAGATAAACTGGAGAATAAAGTTGATATTGAGGTGGTATGTGGTATAAGCAGCCTACAGTATTTTTGTTCAAAAACAGGAAACAGTTATGAGAATATTAAGGTTGTCAGCCTCCACGGACGAGAAAAAAACATATTTGGGCCAATATCCTACAATCCAAAAGTCTTTGTACTTACCGGAGGAGAAAATAAAGCCCATACAATATGTAAAAGCCTGTCAGACAATGGTTTGACAGAAATAAAAGCAATCGTCGGAGAAAATTTGTCAATGCCGGAAGAACGGATAATAAGTGGAACGGTAAGTGAATTAGCCGGATATACCTTTGATAATCTTGCAGTTATGCTGCTGGAAAATCCGAATTATGTTAACTGCCATATTCCACTTATTGATGAGGATTTTCAACGTGGAAAGGTTCCAATGACAAAGGAAGAAGTACGTGCCATCACTCTTTCAAAGCTGGCAATTAAACCCTGTGATATTGTGTTTGATATTGGAGCAGGAACCGGTTCGGTTGCAGTTGAAATGGCAAGAAGAGCCTTTGACGGAAGTGTTTATGCCATAGAAAAGAATTCTGAGGCATTGGAGCTAATATGCAAAAATAGATTAAAACTGGGTGCATATAATGTCAGGATAGTTTCAGGAACTGCACCGGATATTTTTGAAGAACTTCCCATACCTGTCAGAGCATTTATAGGTGGGAGCAGTGGAAATATGGCTGAAATAGTTGGGCGCCTCACAGAGATAAATCCCGGGATACATATTGTAGCCAACACAATTACAATCGAAAGCCTCAATGAAGCCATTAATTCCTTCGAAAAAAATGGCTTTGAAACAGAAGTGGTATGCATTAATTCATCTGTTTCCAGAAAGGTTGGAAGATACCATATGATGAATGCAAATAACCCGGTGTATATTATTACAGGCAAAAAAGCATAAAAATAGGATAAAATCCTTTAGGGGGTGGTTACAATGAAGACATGCAAAACTGCCAGAATTATGATAGCAGGAACAGGAAGCGGATGCGGTAAAACTACGGTTACCTGCGGAGTACTTAATGCATTGGTCAACAGAGAGATAAGAACCTCTGCTTTCAAGTGCGGACCTGACTACATCGACCCAATGTTCCACACTGAGATAACAGGTATCAAGTCTCGGAATCTGGACACATTTCTACTGGGAGAAAATAACGTAAAGTACCTTCTGGACAAAAATTCTGATGGGAATGATATTTCTGTTATAGAAGGGGTTATGGGATTTTATGATGGCCTCGGAAATGATGGCCGCCATTCTTCTTATTGGATTAGCCGACTTACAAGGACACCTGTGGTATTGGTGGTTGACCCCAAGGGAATGGCTCTTTCCATATCCGCAGTAATAAAAGGATTCAGAGATTTCATGCCTGAAAACAATATTGAGGGTGTTATTATAAATTCAGTTTCACCCGGACTTTATCATATGTACAAGCCAATGATAGAGGAAAAGACAGGAATACGGGTACTTGGTTTTTTACCACCTATGCCGGAGGCTGTCATTGAAAGCAGACATCTGGGACTTGTCACAGCGGATGAAATAAAAGATATCCGACAAAAGCTTAATATAATGGCAAAGAATGCAGAAGAGTTCATTGATATTGATGGGCTTGTGAGACTGGCACAAACAGCGGGAACTTTGGAATATGACCCTGTTTCTATTGAGAAAAAATATAGCTGTAATATTGCTGTGGCAAAGGACAGGGCCTTTTGCTTCTACTATGAGGACAGCCTTGAGCTGTTGAGGGAAATGGGAGCGGAGCTTACATATTTTTCACCCCTTGAAGATAAAGGATTACCTGATAACATACACGGACTAATACTGGGGGGCGGTTATCCCGAATTGTATGCAGGAAAATTAAGTTCGAATAATGCCATGCTAAAGAGCATAAAGGAGACCGTTTCAAATGGGTTGCCCACATATGCGGAGTGCGGAGGCTTTATGTATCTTCAGCAATCAATCTCAGATAAGCAGAACAACAAATATTCCATGACGGGGGTTCTTGACGGAAACAGCACAATGAGTGAGAGGCTGTCCCGATTCGGTTATACTACTCTCATTGCAAAAGAGGACAACCTGTTCTGTAAAAAAGGTGAGAGAGTTAATGCTCACGAATTTCATTATAGTGACAGTGACAACAACGGGAACAGTTTTGAGTCAGTAAAGCCGGATGGCAGAAGAAAGTGGGAATGCATTTTTGCATCTGATACAATATTCGCAGGTTATCCTCACATACATTTTTATGGAAATACCAAGTTTGCAGAAAGCTTTTTGCAAAAATGCTGTAATTTTAGTAAACACACTTAGGAAATGATTTCTATGGCAAAACCAATTATGATTCAGGGAACAATGTCAAACGCCGGAAAGAGCCTGATTACAGCAGGATTATGCCGCATATTTACCCAGGATGGCTATAGAGTGGCACCCTTTAAATCACAGAATATGGCTCTTAACTCATATATTACGGCTGACGGCTCAGAAATGGGTCGAGCTCAGGTAGTACAGGCCGAAGCGGCAGGAAAGGCTCCTGACGTCAGAATGAATCCCATTTTGTTAAAACCTACAAGTGAAAGGGGTTCACAGGTGATTTTAGGGGGGCAGCCAATAGGGAATATGACTGCTACAGAGTACTATGCATACAAGCACAATCTGCTGCCCCATATAAAAAGGGCTTATGAAAGCCTTTCAGCGGAAAATGATATTATAGTTATTGAAGGTGCAGGCAGTCCTGCTGAGATAAATTTAAAGCGGGATGATTTTGTAAACATGGGGCTGGCAAAGATGTTGAAAGCACCTGTACTAATTGCAGGGGATATTGACAGGGGAGGCGTTTTTGCATCTTTGTATGGAACAGTTATGCTGTTTGACGAAGATGAGAGGAAACATGTCAAGGGAACAATAATCAATAAATTCAGAGGAGATGTAGAAATTCTAAAACCGGGTCTTGATATGCTTTGTGATCTTATACATGTTCCGGTTGTTGGTGTTGTACCATATCTTCAGGTTGAAATTGACGATGAAGACAGCCTCACTGAAAGATTTTCCAGACAAGGTTCGATAGGTCTTATTGATATTGCGGTAATCAAACTTCCCCGAATTTCTAATTTTACCGACTTTAATGCACTTGAGCATATTGAATGTGCAAGTGTGAGATATGTATCAGGTGTAAATGATTTGGGAAACCCTGATTTGATAATTATTCCGGGAAGTAAGAATACTATGGGCGATTTGAAATGGATGAGAGAAAACGGACTGGAAGTATGTATACAAAAGCATGCAGAAAAAAATAAGCCTGTATTTGGAATATGTGGGGGTTATCAGATGCTATGTGAAAATCTCAGTGACCCCTACAGTGTTGAACATGGTGGAGAAATGAAGGGGATGGGTTTGTTAAAATCCGGTACAATATTTGAAAAAGAAAAAACACGTACAAGAGTTACAGGTGTTTTTGGTAAAGTGGGAGGAATATTCAAGGGGCTTAGCGGAAAAACCTTTGAAGGCTATGAGATACATATGGGATATACTGCTTCAGAGGCAGAAAACGAAGGTAATTCATCCCTTTCTAATCTGACTGAAATCAATGGAAATGAAAAGCCGGACGGTATGCAAAAGGGGAACATATATGGTACATATGTACACGGAGTTTTTGACAGTGATGAAATACTTTCGGAGATTGCAGCGGCATTATTAAAGGAAAAAGGTCTGGAATATGAGAAACATACTTCCTTTAATTTTAAGGAATATAAGGAAAGACAGTATGACCTGTTGGCTGCTGCATTAAGGGAATCTCTTGATATGGAATACATTTACAAAGTTATTGAGGAAGGAATCTGACATGGAAATAATGAGACCAATGGAAATTGAAAATAAGAGCTTTGAGATTATCAGCCGTGAGCTTGGAGACCGAGTTCTTGACAAGCAGTGTGAGCCGGTAATAAAGAGAGTTATTCACACCACTGCTGATTTTGAATATGCAGACAATCTGGTGTTTTCTGAGGGTGTCATGGAAAAGTCTGTGGAAATCTTAAAAGCAGGTGCGTGTATTGTCACAGATACTCAAATGGCCATGGCAGGAATAAATAAGGCTGCTGTTGCACGCTGCGGTTGTGAGGTTATGTGCTTTATGTCAAATAGGGAAGTGGCGGAGCTGGCCCTGGCAGAGGGAACAACCAGAGCTGCCATATCCATGAGAAAGACCGCCGAAATAGAAAAACCCCTTATTATAGCGGTGGGAAATGCACCAACCGCATTAATTGAGCTTAATAGTTTGATAAATGAAGGTAAGGTTGAGCCTAAACTCATTGTTGGTGTTCCTGTAGGCTTTGTAAACGTTGTTGAATCAAAGGAATTGATAATGAAGAAAAACATTCCTTTTATAGTAGCCAGAGGTCGTAAGGGTGGAAGCAATGTGGCAGCTGCAATAGTTAATGCCTTGCTGTATATGGCTTCTCCGAGAGAGATAAACCAATAGGAGGCTATATGAAAATAATAATTGAAGTTACTATTGGTTTTATACTGGATCTGATTTTGGGTGACCCAACATGGCTGCCTCATCCAATAAGACTGATAGGGTGGTTTATTTCAAAGGGTGAGAAGCTGTTAAGAAAGGCATTTCCCAAATCACAAAAAGGTGAGTTTATGGCAGGCGCTGTTCTTGCCGTAACAATTACGGTATTATCATTTATTATACCATTTTTGCTATTGAATTTTTTAAGCAGATTAAGTATATATGCTGAAGTGGCTGTTGCATCCCTGTTCTGTTATCAGATACTTGCAACAAAAAGCTTAAAGACCGAAAGCATGAGGGTTTATTATCATCTCAAAAACCATGACATGACAAAAGCAAGAAAGTATTTGTCATGGATAGTCGGACGTGATACTCAAAACCTGACTGAAGAGGGGATAACCAAAGCCGCAGTAGAAACCGTTGCCGAAAATACATCCGATGGAGTAATTGCACCTTTAATATTTCTGGTCATTGGGGGAGCACCTCTCGGATTCTTATACAAGGCTGTTAATACAATGGATTCAATGATAGGTTACAAGAACGACAGGTACCTTTATTTTGGCAGGTTTGCAGCAAGGTTTGACGATGTTTTGAATTTTATCCCTGCCATTCTATCCGGGTATATGATGATCGGGGCTAGTTTTTTCTGTGGATTAGATTATAAAAATGCACTCAAAATATACAAGAGGGATAAAAGAAATCATTCCAGTCCAAACAGTGCAAAGACAGAAGCTGTATGTGCAGGAGCACTGAATGTACAGTTGGCCGGAGATGCATATTATTTTGGAAAGCTTGTAAAGAAAAAAACCATTGGTGATAATAACAGAAACATAAAAACAGATGATATAAAAACAGCCAATAAGCTTATGTACACAACCGCATTAATAGCATTTATTATTCTATGCGGATTCAGGCTGGTTGTTTCAGGGGGAATTAAATGAAAAAGCTTGTTCATGGGGGAGATATTTATAGTAAAAGAAATTTACCGGGAAATTTAAAGCTCATTGATTTTTCGGCAAATATCAATCCTTTTGGGTTGCCGGAAGGTGTAAAAAAGGCCATGGTCAATAACATCGACGATTTTTGTAACTATCCTGATCCTTTATGCAGAGAATTGAAAAAGGAAATATCCGCTTATTTAAAGGTACCGGAAGAGTATTTATTCTGTGGCAACGGAGCAGCTGATGTAATATATAGAATTGCTTCTGCTATAAGGCCAGAGAAAGTACTTCTTACTGCGCCTACCTTTTCCGAGTATGAAGAGGCAGTAAGACTACTTGGAAGTGATGTTGAGTATTATTATCTGACAAAGGAAAAGAATTTTAAGATTTATATAGATATACTTGATAAAATAACTTCTGATATCAGGCTGATGTTTTTGTGTAACCCCAATAATCCCACAGGTGTTTTGACAGATAAGGAAACGGTTCTGAAAATCGCTGCAAAGTGTAAGTTGACAAAGACCATTCTGGTAGTTGACGAATGTTTTTTGGATTTTTTGCATAATCCACAGGAGTATAGTGTTATTGACAGTCTTGACACTTATGAAAATATAATCGTCCTGAAGGCGTTTACAAAAATATATGCAATGGCCGGAATTCGTTTAGGATACGGAATATGTTCCGATATAAATGTCATAGAATGGTTGCACAGGGCAGGTCAGCCTTGGAATGTGTCTGTAGTTTCTCAGAAGTGTGGAATTGCTGCACTCAAAGAAACAGATTATGTTAATCACACAAGGGAACTAATTAAATGTAACAGAATATTTTTGGAAAATAGTCTTATAGAGCTTGGATTTGTGGTATTTAATTCACAAGCAAATTATATTTTATTCAGAACAGAGATAAAATCACTTCCCAATGAACTGGAAAAATTTGGCATATTGATACGTTCCTGTGGCAATTATAGAGGATTGGATGAGACATATTTCAGGATTGCCGTAAAATCAAAAGAAGATAATGAATATCTTGTAAATTGTTTAAAGAAAATCCTGTCGCCTTTACACTAATTATCAGAATGTGGTAAAATTTAGTAAAGGCATTACTTTATCTTACTTTTTTCAAAAGGAGAAAATTACATATGTCGAAATTTGATAAGTATTTCTTAATGAGTCCATCGGATGCAGCTGATTATGCAGCGGAAAAGCTCAGTATATTTTGCTTTGACTCTGAGCTTGACAGCAAAGAAATAGGTGATGGAAATCTGAATTATGTATTTCGGGTATGGGACAAAAAATCTGATAAATCAGTGATAATAAAACAAGCGGGTTATACTGCAAGAATTTCTGACGATTTCAAGCTTTCACCTGATCGAAACAGGATTGAGGCAGAAACTCTTAGATTTCAAGGTGATTTAGCACCGGGGCTAGTACCGGTAGTATATAAATATGACGATATTATGAGCTGCTGCTCTATGGAAGATCTGTCTGATTATACAATAATGAGACAAGCACTTCTTCAACATAGGATTTTCCCGTGTTTTGCTGAACATATCACAACATTTATGGTCAATACTCTACTCTTAACTTCAGACGTCTTTTTAAACCATCAGGAAAAGAAATCACTCGTAAAAAGCTATACAAACCCGGAACTTTGCGAAATAACGGAGGATTTGGTGTACACGGAGCCATTTAATGACTATAAGCACCGTAATGATGTATTTCCACCAAACCTTGATTGGGTAAAACAAGAGCTTTATAGCGATAATGAGCTAAAACTTGAGGTTGCAAAATTAAAATTTGAATTTCTTACAAACGCACAAGCCTTAATTCATGGGGATTTGCATACCGGTTCAATATTTGTGAATGAAAATTCAACAAAGGTAATAGATCCTGAATTTGCATTTTATGGGCCTATGGGTTATGACGTTGGTAACATAATCGCAAATATGATATTTGCCTGGATAAACGCAGATGCTACTATGGATAATGAGGATGAGTGTATTAACTTCAAGAATTGGGTTGAGAACACTATTTGTGAAATTATTGATAAATTTAAAGCAAAATTCCTGAAAGTATGGAAGGAAGAAGCAAAAGAAATCTTGGCAAAAACCCCCGGCTTTGCGGATTGGTATTTGAGTCAGGTAATACATGACACTGCGGCGGTTGCAGGGCTTGAACTATGCAGGCGTATCGTTGGTATGGCACATGTTAAGGACATTACTTCCATAGAAAATGAAAGTGCAAGATTACGTGCTGAACGTATTTGTATTACTGTTGCAAAACTATACATAAAGAACCGTAAAAGCTATACATTTGGAGAACAGTTTGTAAATACCCTAAAAGAGGTGGAAACCGAACTTCCAGGATAGGAGAGGTTACAAAATGAAAAATACCACAAAGAATGTTTACGATATGGAAACTGTTATGCTGGATGATGCCAATAGTGAATTGATAATCATTGACCAGACCATGCTGCCTGCTGAAACTGTTTTTATAAAATTAAAAACTCAGGAAGAAATCTGGGAAGCAATATATAAGTTAAGAGTACGAGGAGCTCCTGCAATTGGGGTTGCAGCGGCATACGGGATTTACCTTGGAGCAAAGGACATAAAAGCTCAAAAGTATGAAGAATTTTATTCAGAATTTATCAGTCTCAAGAAATATCTTGCATCCTCCAGACCTACAGCGGTTAATTTGTTTTGGGCCCTTGACAGGATGGATGAATGCGTTAAAGAAAACAAAGAAAAAGAAGTAGATGATATAAAGGTGGAGCTTCTCAAGGAGTCTCATAAAATAAAGGAAGAGGATACTCGGGTGTGCAGAAGTATTGGTGAATACGGACTTACACTACTAAAGCCTGGTATGGGGATTCTTACACATTGCAATGCAGGACAACTAGCAACATCAAAATACGGTACTGCACTGGCACCAATATACGTAGGTCATGAACAGGGATATGACCTGAAGGTTTTTGCCGATGAAACCAGACCTTTACTTCAGGGAGCCAGATTAACTGCTTATGAATTAAATAAGGCGGGTGTGGATGTAACACTTATTTGTGATAATATGGCTTCGGTAGTTATGAAAAACGGATGGGTTCAAGCAGTTTTGGTAGGGTGCGACAGGATTGCGGCCAACGGAGATACTGCAAATAAGATAGGAACTTCTGGGGTAGCCATATTAGCCCGGAATTATAATATTCCCTTCTATGTCTGTGCTCCAACGTCAACAATAGATTTGAACTGTGCTTCAGGGAAAGATATACGTATAGAGGAACGTAATCCCGAAGAGGTTACTGAAATGTGGTATGAAAAAAGAATGGCGCCAAAGGATATAAAGGTTTATAATCCTGCTTTTGACGTTACAGATGAAAAATTCATTACCGGAATAATAACCGAATATGGTATAGCTAAAGCTCCCTATAATGAATCGCTAGAAGAAATATTTAATCGTAAAAGAGGTACGGTGTAATGGTAGAAGAAAAAAGCTCTAAATACTTTACTTATGAGGAAGCGGCACGTGCCATAGTTGAAGTTGGAAAGAGAATGTACTTAAAAGGCTTTGTAGCTTCAAATGACGGTAACATAAGTATTAAGACAGGTGAAAATGAAATATTGACAACTCCTACAGGTGTTTCAAAGGGATACATGACCCCTGAAATGTTGGTAAAAGTGGATTTGGAAGGACAGGTTATATCCGGCAACACCAAACCCTCATCAGAATTGAAAATGCACCTGCGTGTATATTGTGAAAATCCTGAAGTAATGGCTGTAACCCATGCGCATCCTCCAGTAGCCACTTCCTTTGCAATTGCGGGGATTGAACTGAACAAGGCTATTTTGCCTGAAGCAGTAGTTAATTTAGGAACTGTACCTATAGCTCCCTATGCCACTCCGGGCAGTCAGTCTGTTCCTGATTCAATAGCGCCCTATTGCCGGGATTACAATGCGGTACTTCTTGCTAACCATGGGGCTGTAACGTGGGGTAAGGATGTATTCGAGGCATATCACCGACTTGAGTCGCTGGAGTATTATGCCACGGTATTAATGTACACCGGAAATATAATCGGAAAAGCCAATGAACTTAGTTCCAAGCAGATTTCAGAGTTAATTGAAATTCGCCGAAAACTTGGAATTAATACAGGCGGTACGCCAAAAGGAAAGGATTTAGATGAATCTTTAATCCGTGATATAGTTGAACAAGTAACAAGTTCTGTGCTAGAGAAGTATAAAACAAATAAACCATAAGAGACAAATTACTATATATTGATTACAGAGGACATTATGATTATTGAGAAGAATGAATTTGATTCAGAATTTAGTAATGTAAAATATATAGAAGAGGATAATATAGTATTTCTTACATGGAAAAAATTCTGTTGCAACGACGATTATAGAAATCCTGCTACATTTGCTTTGGAATTACTTAAGAAATACCCCAATAGCAATTTTGTTGTAGACGCAAGAAACGGTTTCGAAGACGAAAAACAAGACGTCAAATGGGGAATTACTGTATTACTTCCGGCAATGTCTAAAACAGATTGCAAAAATATTGTGTTTATAATGAAGGAAGTAAATGAAATAGAAGAAGAAATGGACATGTGGACAAAAGAATTTACAAAGTATTTTACGGTGAATAGAGTTAAATCTTATAAAGATGCTGTCGAAATTATAGCAGGGTAAGACATGGGATTAGGGTATGTAATATGCCTTTAGTTCTCACAAAATCTTAAATGTGCTTGGTTCTCTTATGGGATATGGAGTATATGATTTGTTGATAATGTATATCACAAATGTCATAGATTACAATAATAAAGTATTTTTATGATTAACTTCAACTAAAATCATTAGCAATATTTTATAAAAACTTGTTTAATATAGGCAGCCTTAGATTACGGCACATATAATTAAATATGTTGTTGATTAATTGTAAGTATTTTATATATTGGCTTATAGTGTATAATTCTGGGGGTATATGCAATGGATAACAAAGCTAAACGTATTTTATTTTTTTTATGTTTTTCAATAATATTAGCTTTATGTATAGTAGGTTATTTAAAATGCGATGATACAATTACAAAAACTTTTGCCAGTGGAATTGGTACTTCCATTATTGCATCACTTATTTTTTCTTTAGTATTTTATGTATTTATTGAAAAAAAAGAATGTAAAAAATGTAGTGAAGTGCTTAAAGATAGCGAATTTAAAGAAATTAAAAATATTATGACTAATAATGAAAAGTCTATTCAGCAACGTATTAATAATATTAACTTTTTAACTGACAGCGGATTAAAATCAATTCGAAAAAAGCATTTTTATGAAAGTGGAGGGAAATTTTGGATAGAATTAATAAATGAGGCTGAAGAAAAATTAGATTTAATGGGACATTCATTAAGTAAATGGCTAGATGACGAATACAAAGATGCATTTATTAATAAATTATTACAATTAGCCAAGAATAAAAAGGATGTTAGAATAATTATTTTAAAACCTGATGGAGATAGCTTAAGTAGAATGAGCGATCAGTTAGCTAAAAATAATTATAAACAAAAGGTTGAAAAAACATTAAATGTTATTAGAACCTGTGTTATTGATAAACTTGATACACCTGATAAAAAATATATTAAAATAAAAGAAGTTGAAAAGGAAGATATTAATTATATGATGATAAACACAGGTAGTTCTGTGTGTGTATCACCTTTTTTTGTAAAGAATTCAAGTTATGATAGTATTTTAATAGTACTTGATAGGGGAAGTGAATTCGGTAAGTCTTTTTGTGACGATTTTAACAATTTTTTTGAGGATGGGAAGTAAGATGAACTTAGTAAAAATGATTAGTAAACATAACATATATTCAGGTAGCAATTGGAATTTTGAAAAATCATATAGGTATTTATTTATGTTAGATAATGAAAAAGTTGTTGAAGCTAGTTACTTTGAGCATTATTATGATGGAAATTTTGTCAAGAAAGTAATAGAGTTGCCTATAACATTAGGTTGTAATGTAGGCTGTAAATTTTGTGCGTCATCCTTAATAAAAGTGTTCGTAAAATTGAAGTTTGAAGAAATCGAAGAAATTTATAAATGTATTATACAAAATCAAAAACTTCACAATGAAAAACACTTAATTACCTTCACTGGTATTGGTGAAATGAATAATAATTTAGAACCTATAAAAAAATTTATTGAAAAATATAACGACAAAAAGTGTGAATATACTTTGTCTACTATTAATTTCAACCGTAATATTTATAACTTTATCATTAACATAAGAGATATAGCAAAATTAAGAAGATTTCAGATTACCTTTATTTCTGCAGATAAAAACGTAGTTGCAGATTTAATTCCTTTTTTTAATATAACTGAGTATGATATGAAAGAAATAATAGAATTGATCAATAAATTGGATGAAGTAAGTGTAAGAATAAATTATGTAATGATTAAAAATGTCAATGACAGTCTAAGTGATATGAATGAGTTTATATCTAATTTCAATAAAATCAAAGGTAGAATAAGAGTTAGAATCTCAAAATTGAATATCACTGCAGGGACTCAGAAGCATAAATTACAAGTTCCAGACTTGCAGAGACTGGATGAATTTGGGGCCCTATTAAGACAAAATGGTTTTGTTAGCTATGTTTTCTATTCCGAATGCAATGATAATTTAAATTGTGGTCAATTGGTATATAATAATGAGTTAAACAAATATGATGAAATTGAAGAAAGATGCAATCACGAGTACATCTAGTTCAAAGGAGCATGGATTATGGATAATCTGTCATTGCAAGAAAAAGTAATCAGTATGGAAAAGAAGATGTGGGAAGCTTTTGCGACAGGTGATTCGGCTTCATTCGGAGAGATAGTTTCCAAAGATGCAGTTATGATATGCGGAGGATTTAAAGAAAGTGGCTCAGAATATACTAAGATTGTGGAACATATAAAACTAAGTAATTATGAGCTTAGTGAATTTGATGTAAGAGTTATTAACCAGAAGGTGGTTTTAACAAACTACATTGTGAGAGTTGACTGTCAAGATTACACTTTAGCGGGGACATTTAGGGTTTCTTCACTTTGGATAAACGAAGATGATAACTGGAAGGTAGTTTTTAATCAGGATTCAAAAGTAGTATTGTTGTAACATGTATCAATTATTACCGCAACTTCAGTAGTGATCTGAACTGCGGTTTTTTGCTTTGAAGGAGAACGAAAACTTGCATTATTATAGGAAGATATGAAGTTACTATTATGCTATCTGTTGCTTTTAGTTTGCTTACTGAGTTGGTACAACTTATATTTAATTTAGGCTCTTGCGATATAGGGGACATAATCTTAAATGTTATCTCGTAATAGATTTAATTGAATGGAGGATGCAATATGAAAATTATTGAAACACATCCCAATACGCCTGATGCGCTTCTTTTGATGGATGAATTATCAGGGTATTTAGAATATATTACAGGAAGTAGTGGGAGGGGTTCGTTCGATTTAAATGATACTTGTGCTCCACGTTCGATGTTTGTTGTAGCATATAATGAGACCGGAAAAGCTATTGGTTGCGGAGCCATACGCCAAATCAATGAGGATATTGCAGAAGTTAAGCGTATGTATGCTACAATAAAAGAAATGGGTATTGGAACTGAAATTTTGTGTTACTTGGAGGTACAGGCACAAAAATTGGGTTACTCTTCTCTATGGCTAGAGACTCGATTAATAAATAAACGAGCGGTATCATTTTATAAAAATAGAGGTTATCATGTTATTCATAACTATGGGAAATATGTAAATAACCCTGAAGCAGTTTGCTTTGAAAAGAAATTAATCTAGTTTTACAATCCATTGAAATGACGAATATGGGGTGCAGCATGAATTGTATTTTTGGTAAATTACATATAGAGACTATTCGTTGAATTAATTAAAATATTTAAGGAGATATAGAATCAAAATGGAGATCAAGGTTACTGACGAAATTAAAAAATAAGATGAAGATGTTGTTTATCAAGGTTTATTAGAATATAATTCTGCTTGAATAGAAGATAAAAATCCGAAGGACTTAGGTGTTTATCTACAAGATGAAAAAGGTAACACAGTTGCTGGTCTAATAGGAAATACACATGGTAATTGGTTGCTTATTAAATATTTATGGGTAAGTGAAGAATTAAGAAGATGCAATATTGGAAGCAATATTTTAAATAAGGCAGAAGAAACAGCAAAAGAGAGAGGGTGCAAGTATTCATTTTTGGATACTTTTAGCTTTCAAGCACCTGAATTTTATAAAAAGCATGGTTACAAGGAAGTATTTATACTAGAGAACTTCCCTGTCACAGGAAGCCGGTATTATTTTACTAAAACTTTATAAACCTTAGGGTAGATATGGCTGATAGAAATTGATTTTAAAGAGTTAAAATAAAGGAGAAATGATTTTTGGATTATGCTGGTTTCTGGAAAAGATTTTTAGCAAGTAGTATTGATGGGTTAATTTTTTATCCGTTATATGTGCTTAATAATTTAATATTCAAGTCAGTAGATAGAGAAATATTTTTAATTACCGATGTAAGACAATTCATGACTATATAGCGGACACAATTGTTATTGATGAGAGAGTAAATAAAAAAAGGCCAAAAAAAGTTTGGTATGAAATTATTCGTGGATAAGAACAAGGATTATAGATTGAACTGATCCGGTCATTATTGAGAGAGAGTTTATACACCACTTGGACGGAGGAGATTTAAATAAAGTTATATCATTACTTTGAAAAAGAAAAAGGGCCTTTTTATAACCTTTCGGATTTAAGTTTAGAGGAGGCAGAAAACGTTCTTTACCAAATAAAGGAAAAAAATCAGATCTATGCAGCAAAGAGGGATGATACTTACATAAAAAGACGTTTTGAGTACGAAGAATTGACACGTAAAATGTTTTTATTAAAAGGGGGAAAAGTTATTCGAAACAGACCCCACTATATGACAGTTGAGGAATGTAATTGGTTGAAATCATGGTATAAAGAAGGAAGTTCTATCCATATTAACATTAACAAATTGGATACAGACACTATATCTTTTACATATGGTGATATGTTTCCAACCTTTGGCCCAAGAGGAGACGATAGGAATGAGTATAGAAAGAAAGTGTATACATATGAGGAAATACTCCAAGTTATTCAAAAATATGGGCTTCCACAACAATGGAATCCCAATGGGCAAAAAGGACCTATCAGGTATATAGAGGCACAGATTTGGAGTAATGAAACTGTAAATAAAATTGTAGAATCCTGAATTAAGTATGATTTGACCGAATATAAAGACTATTAATTACAATTATTTTGTGGTAATAAAGGGTGGGGTATATTGGAAATAGAAAAAGAAATCTTACATAATATTGCAACAGAAAGACTTATCATTATACCTATGACATATTCAATGGTATGTACTGTTTTAAGCGGTAGGACTGAGGAGTATGAAAAGCTAGGTGTTAAATTTAATGGCAAGTGGCCACTTCAAGATACTTTAGATATTTTACATTTCATAAAAGATAAAATGAAAAAGAATGATGTTGAAGGATTTGATGTATGGATGGTGGTAAAAAAAGAAGACATGACTGTTATAGGAGATGCAGGTTTTAAAGGCGCACCAAATGAAAATGGAGAAATTGAAATAGGGTTTGGTTTAATAAAAGAAGAGCAGAAAAAGGGATATGGGTACGAAGTAGCAAGTTCACTAATAAAATGGGCTTCACAAACAAACACAGTAAAGGTTATTAAGGCCGATTGTTTAATTGATAATATAGGTTCGATCAAACTATTGAAAAAGTGCGGAATGAATGAAATTCAAAGAGATAATGAGCTTATATATTGGGAAAAAAGGATTATATAATTTATACATCTGTAGCGGACACTATGGTTATTGATGAGGGAGTAAATAGGTGGAAACATGCGAACGGAACAGGAAATGTTTGATTTAATATTAGCTGTTGCGAAAGCTGATGAACGTATCCGAGCAGTTTATATGAATGGTTCACGAGCGAATCCGAATATAAAAAAGGATAAATATCAGGATTATGACATTGTTTATGTTGTAACTGGAACTGAATCGTTCTTAATAGACAAGAGTTGGATTTCGGTTTTTGGGGAAATCGCAATGGTGCAGGAACCCGATTCCAACGACCTCGGATGGGGACAAAATGCCGATTACAATCGTTCTTACGGTTGGTTAATGCTTTTTAAAGACGGTAACCGCATTGATTTACATATTCAAATAAAAGAGGTAATGTATGAAGAATACACAACAGATAGTTTAACTGTCCCACTTTTAGATAAAGATGATATTTTGCCACCAATCCCACCATCAAGCGATATAGGATATTGGATAAAAAAACCAACCAAGCCCCAATATGACAGCTGTTGCAATGAATTTTGGTGGTGTCTTAACAATGTTGCAAAGGGGATTGTACGTAACCAATTTCCTTATGCAATGAAAATGTATAATGAAATAGTACATATAGAGCTTGATAGAATGCTTGAGTGGTATATTGGTATAAATACAGATTTTTCTGCTACGGCTGGAATGTGGGGTAAATATTTTATAAAATATCTGCCCACTGAGTTTTACAAGTTATATATAAAAACGTATTCAAATTGCGAAATGCTTTGGTCGGCTATTTTTACAGCATGTGAACTTTTCCGTACTGTTGCAACCGTGGTTGGCGAACACTTTAGCTATGAATATAACCAAAGTGACGATGATAATATGATGGAATATTTGATTAAAATGAAAAATAGTGAATCTTAAGAGTTGATAAAATATGGCTTAATTTTTCGAGGTTGTTATGAAAATAAAAGAGAGAGCAAAGGCACTAAAAAAAGATATTCCAGCAGTTTTTCTGGCATTGAATAAAAAAGAAACACCCTGGCTAGCAAGGATTTTAGGAATCATAACAATAGGGTATGCTTTGTCTCCGATTGACTTAATTCCTGATTTTATTCCTATTCTTGGATATCTTGATGATGCAATAATATTACCATTGCTAGTAGCTGCAACGGTTAGGGCGATACCAGGAGAGTTAATTGAACAATGCCGGCTTGAAGCAGAGCAGTTATGGAAAGATGGAAAACCCAAAAGATGGTATTTTGCAATACCAATAATACTAATTTGGTTAATAATTATTGCTTTAATTATAAAAGCATTATTATAATTACGAATTAGATTAATAATAAGGATTTTAATGGCCAAGTTTTAGAAATTGGAGATAAGCATGACAAAACAAAAACACAGTGAAGCTATAAAACTCTATAACAATATATTAAAATACAGTACCCATGAAGTTGCTGAAAAAATTGCTTATGATACTGGTTTAATACCATCATCAAACAACAGAGAGAAAGCAGAATGGGTAAAAAACGTTTCTTCTAATCTTGAGAAACATTTTGAGGAAAAAACAATAAAGAATATACGGATGGGTTGCTACTGCAACGAAAATGGAAAATTAGACGAATCAAAAGCATTCATTAGTAATATATATAAATCATCAAACACTGTTACAGATTTTGTTGATAAAATGAATGAATACGGGGCAGGGTGGTACAGAGAAGATGGATATTTATTCACAAAATATTTTTCTTGCCCATGTCCTATACTTGAAAGTGTTGATGTTTTACCTACAAAAACCTGGTGTTATTGCACAATTGGATACAATAAACAAATTTTTGAATATGTTTTTGACTGTGAAGTTGAAATTGAATTATTGGAGAGCATTAAAACAGGAAGTAAACAATGCCTTATGAAAGTTATTACACTTAATAAGGATATTATTACATAAAATGGAAACTTCAATTAAATGTCGTATTATGTAATGTATTGAAAAATAAAAAAGATAACTATATAATAAAGTTAAAAAATAGCATTTTGGAGGGAAATATGAAAAAAAGGTTTTTAGTGGGTTTGGCTGCAAGTATTATGGTAAGTGTTATCTTTACTGTCGGTGTGTTAGCTGGGACATCTCTTCAGAAGATTACTGCTTATAGTGATTTTTCTGTAGTTACAAAGGTAAACAATCTAGACAAGAAATTTACTTCAGGGAAAACTAATTTATATCCAATATTGTACAACAACAAATATTACGTTCCTGTTGAGGAGTTCTGCCAATTAAATAAAATTCCTGTAAATTTTGATGCTAAGAAAAAGATTTATTATTTTGGTAAAAAAGATGGAAAAGTAGCTTTGTGTGATATAAAAGATAGAGATTTAAGCTATATGGGTAAAATAATAAAAGATAAATCATTACTGGTTTCAAATGGTGAAGCAGGAGACTTTGGCTTACAAATGACAAATCTTAATTCAGCATCAAAATCTGTTTCTTTTACATTGAACAATAAATACTCAACACTTACATTTTCAGCAATTCCGGTTGAGGATAAAAAAGTTCAATTTAATATTAAGGATGATGACGGTGCAATATTAAAAACCTTTGAAGTAACTAGTGGTGAAGATACTTTGGGTGAAATCAAGGTTGATATTACAGGGGTAAACAAGCTCTATATAGAAGCAATAGGCCCTCTTGGTGGTGATGCAACCGCAATATTGAAGGACTTATATTTAACAACGAAATAATTAAATATAATTTCTAGCAGAGTAGGTCAGGAGCTGTAGCAGATAAAAAACTGTTATGGCTCTTTTGCTATGTTGTAGGATTCACTATTAATATTAATTGTAGGGAGGAATAGTTAAAAGTTATGAATGAAATAGATATGTTTTGGGATAGGTTTTTAGAAAAAACAGGAAGAGAACGGAATACTAAATATTTGGAGATTTTTCATTTTGAGCTTACGGAATATTGGGCAAACGAGTTATTGAAGTTAGTACTTGAAGGAACAAAACGAGCAACATCAAGCAGCTTGAAATACTTCGAAATAAAAGGTTTGAATTTGCCAAAAGCAGGGGACCTTAACATTGTAACAAATTGGAAGGGAGTACCAAAATGTATAATAGAAACATCAACTGTTACACTTATTCCTTTTAGAGACATGACTTATGATATATGTAAACGTGAAGGGGAAGATGAGTGTTTGGACACATGGCAAAAAGGCCATATTTCTTTTTTTGAGAGAGAGGGAAAAGAATTAGGATACGAATTTGATGAAGAAATGTTAATAGTATTTGAAGATTTTGAAGTCATTTATCAAGAATAGTCTTGTACATAAATATAAAATTTGATTAGTTCTTATTCTATTACATGTTGGCTCAGTACTTAAAGTTTCTTAAATTGTCAAAAATTTACAATATAATAATTTTGAAGGAGTACAAATAGCATGGCAAAGATATTAAGCATGAATATTGATGAAAACATTTTAAAAAAACGATAAAATTAATGTTTTCATAGACGGAGGGCCTCAAAACAAGGACAATCAGGTAAAAGTAGTTCTTTCTCAGTCTTCCGACAGTCCAATTAATCCCTATTCAATGTTTGGTGCATTAAGTAAAAAAATAGTTGCATCCAGGGAGGAAAAAAGGTTTTTACTAAATACAAACTGCATTTTATATTTTTATTCCGATGGCAATGAAGTAAAAATGGTTGCAGATAATAATTTTACGTATTTTGTTGGCCATACACTTCAATTCTGGGAGAAAAAACTTTTGTCAGAGAGCTTTTTCCGATGTCATAAGGGATTTTTAGTAAATATAAACAATGTAATAGAAATAGTTCCTTACTTTAATTCAACTTTAGCATTAAAGTTTAAGGATAACAAAAATATTATTCCCGTAGGGAGAAAATATTTAAAGGAGTTCAAGGAGGCAATAAGCTGGTAACCACCGGCTTATTTTTTTATACTCAAATATTTGTACTTCATAACGTCAAATTTGCATTTCATCATTAGCAGTCATATATGTTTTAACAAATCACAAATACTGTTTTTGTACCAGATGGTAAAACCCATAAAATCAGTACAAATATTAATTGTTAAAAGGAGGAAATTACAATGCCGGATATTAAAGTAAAGGACCCTAATTCATTAGAGGTAGAAATAGAGGGTAGGGTATACGACTTGAGCAAAATACCGGAGTACAAGGATTTGTTGGTTCAGAAAGAAGTTGCCAATGTGTTGAATCAGTTAAGTCTCAAGGATATAACCGAGAATCTGTATCTTACGGTTGAATTGTTTTATGTTGCTTACAACGGTGTTGCCGGTGCAAGAGGAGGCACAATACAGGCGGAGATTGCATCGATTCAAAGTGACCTTGCATTACTCTGCAATGAGTGCGTTGAGACAATGACCAGTTTTAAAGAGGAAACAGGTAACATTCTAACTTTACTGTGCGATATGTACAGGTGGCTTACACAAGGAAAGGAGAACATGGCAATAAAAAAACTTGCTCATTGTTCCGAATCGTCTTCAACAATGTCAGCTGCTGCAAACCGCCTGGCTGAAAAGTTTAAAGAACTGCAAATAAGATCAACCAAAGCACGTTCAAATACTATCGAAGAAGAGGCAAGTGAGCAGGATAAGAAATTGGCAGCTGAAAAAGCTGAAAGAGAACTGAAAGCAAAACAGGAAGCTGAAAAGATAAATCAACAGGAGCTGGTGGCTCAAATCGGGGAAATGCAGCAGAGATATGACGAGGCAAAAGCAAGAGAAGAGAAGGAAGCCACAAAATCACTTGTATTGGGTATTACAACGGCCATCGCCAGTTGTGCAAGTGCGGGACTTGGTGCGTTTGTCGCAGTAAAAAATCCTGTTTCTACAGCTATATCGGGAACTGTATCCAATATGGAATTATCAAAGGCACAGAAGGAAGCAAATGATAAAAAAACACTTGCAGATAAAGCACAGCAAGACTTGCTGACTGCAAAAGATGATCAAACTAAGAAGAAAAACCGTGTAGACAGTCTTACAACAGAAATTGCAGCTCTTAACAAACAGATTTCAGAGAATGAGAAAAACCAAGATGTCCTTGCAAAGCTAAAACCACAGCTTGATACCAAAAACGGAGAACTTATAAAAGCAAAAGATGAGTTAAAAGCAGCAGACAGCAAGGTTGATGAACTTCAAAAAGTGTCAAATAATTCTACAGCTGCTTATACAGCTGCGGCAACTTCACTTGAGAATTTGGCAAAAAGTACAGGACAAATGTCTCAGGCAGCAGCAAATGCAGAAGAATCTATCCATGCTGAAAAAATGAGCTATCTTAATCAGAAACTAAATCTTGAAAAACAAAAAAGAGAATCTCTTGTGGCATTGGCACAGTATGCAGAAACGGTAAAGAATTTAAAAGCTGATGAGAGTATGGCTACAGTATCCGTAAATTCTTTGCACGCTGCTGTTGAAGCACTGGGAAAAATCATTGCAACCCTTACAAATGCAAGTTTATTTTGGGATCAGATGTCGTCCTTCTGCAAAAAAATGACGGAGCAAAGTTTTCAGCAAACTATAAAGGACTTGACTGCACCGGATTCCGGCTTAAGTACCGAGGAAAGAATAGAAGAATATAAATCACTACAGTTTATGAGAAAATTTTTGGGATATATGTGTCAATGGGTAGCCATAAATGGTTTGTCCGGAGAATATTTGATTACTGCCGGTGAAGCACAGAAAAAAGCCGTCGAATACCTGAAACAGTCTCCCACAATTGAAGAAGCATTAAAAAAGGCACCCGAGCTGGCTAAAAACATGGAACTTATGCTGAATAAAAATTTGCTGGAATCTGGAAAAGTCATTGCTGACCTGGAACAGCAGAAATCACTTATTGAAAACAAAAAAAGTTAAAGGAAGGCTTAGTATGGGTACAATTCAGAAAAACAACTTTATTACAGTAATTGAAGTATTGAAGAAATCAGTAGATGAGCTTAACCAACAAAAAAAAGAAGAAGCTACGAAGACAATACTGAGCATTTCGAAAGATATTCAATCCTTATTTGAGAGTTCTAAAAAACTAAAGGCATCATCCGAGAAAGAACAACAGAAAATTTCTGATACTATCTCTGAAATCATAAAAAGTGAAGCAGCTATCCGGGAAAGTTACCTTAGCACACAAAAAAGCATAGATGCTATAAATGTTTCTATCAGAACTAATTCCGTTAAAAAGGATGATCTAATGAAACAGATTGATTCCTTCAGAAAAGAGTTAAATGATGATGAGAGGTTGCTAAGGGAGCATCAGAGAAAGTTAGATGAACTAAATGACAGCTCTGCCATAAGTATTATAAGGTCAATTCTCTCTCTTGGATTGGACAGAGCCATTATGGGAGTACAGTGTTTAATTAATAATGATACAGGGCGTATACAAGAACTGCATAAACAAATTGAGAGATTTAATGGACTTCTCAACAATAATTCATTGGAAATACAAAAAGCGGACGAATTGTTAAAAAGCTTAGGTGAGAGTAAAAGGGCATATGAAGTGAGCTTTGCCCAACTTAAGGAAAAGGAAAATATACTGAATGCAAATGAGCATTTATCCAGAAACAATCTGGCTTTTATTACAAATGCGGCGCTTTTTTATGGCAGATTGTCAGTAATGCTGGAGCAAATAGACCATAGAATAGACGATGTTGTTGATATTGTGGCTGAATTGAATGACAAAACACCCACAATAATTGATTTTGACAGCACGGGAACGAGTCTGGTTTCTCTTAGGGAGGCAATGATTAAGTACGATAAAGTCCTTGAAACCAGCGGTATGGCTTTAAAATAGTCTGTGACACTTTATGTGAAAGGATAAGTGATGAGTTATGGGTATGTTAATTCGACTAATAAAACGAGAAATGGGTGATAAAATACAGGTGCAAGAATGTAGCCAGGATAGCAGAGGTTACTGCCTTGCAGCAACAGGGCTATGGCTTTGTGATCCTGAAAAGGTACAGGCGAATATAACGAATGAAGAGTTTTTGAGTGAGACAAAGAGAATACAGGAGGAATATGAAAAAGCTAGAGAATCAGGAGTACACAGTCCTAATTTTTTGGAAAGTAAATTTCCATTGAAGGATATGTATCTTAAGAAGGAATGTGCTCTTGAGTCAAAACGATTATTTGAGGAAATAATTTTCGCGGATACTAAGCCAATTAGACAAGGCCAATTGGCGATTATATTAGGACACAATTCCGGTGAAGCACATTATCTTGGCGTGAGAATAGAAAATGAGATATACAAATTTTTTGATGTAAATGAGTGTTTTTGTACAATGAAAAATAATGAAATATTCGAACGTTTCATTGAATACTACGTAACAGAGCAATATCTCGGACTGTTACGTAAAGGATATATCCGTTTTCAGGTTGCATTATATAATTGTGTTTTATAATATACTCCAGCTGTACGAGATATCCGGTACAGCCGGAATAATTTAATTCTGTTAAATAAAAGAGGTGAAAACTAAAATGCCGGGTGTCAAATTCAAATACCCTGACGAAACGAGTGTGTTTCCTAAACTTGTGTCGGCTATAAACGCTTTGTGTGCTGAAAAGGGGAAAAGCTGCACTTGTACCTCAGGCTACAGAAGTCTGGAAAAACAAAAGATAATAAATGCACAGAAGCTAAAAGAAAGCATAGACAACTATCAGAAGCCAAACGGGGCTGTATACGACAAGGACGGCAAATGTATTGCAGCAGCATATGGACAAAGTAATCACTGTTATTGTATGGCAATGGATATATCGGATGTATGGTTTAAAGCACTTACCAATAAGGAAATTGAAAAATTCGGGCTGGTGAAGCCAATGAGCTATGAACCCTGGCACGTACAGCTGATTGAGCATACAGGACTTACACTATCTCAGAAAATTGCAATAAAGGAAAGTGTATTGGGTATAAAAAGGAGTTGAATAAAATGGATGAGTTTTACAGTTGGGATTATCTGAGTTCTTTTACAGGTATAGTAGCCTGTGTGACCCTTATTATACAGTTTACAAAGGTATCTCTTGATAAAGTTTGGAAAATTCCCACAAGATTTGTCGTTTGGGTGTTATCCTACGTGTTGCTTGTTCTTGTAAGCTGGTTTACTACAGGAATAACTATAAATAAAATAATAATGAGTGCCTTAAATGCCATTGTTGTTACTTTGGCCTCAATGGGTGCATATGAAGCGGCTTTTAGAAAAGTTGAGGAAAAGAGTTTACAATAAAAAACTGAATTTCATTATGTTAAGTCTCTTGTAGCAGTTATTTACTGTATGCAGGAGATTTTATTTTTTTGCAATAACCATTATGTAAACATGTTCAAAATTTATCATAAATTGACAGTATAGGTTTAATATGCTAAAATTATGACGGGTTTAATCGGTTAAACCATAATCTATTTATAAAATGCTTTTCGAAAAGGTATTAAGGTTGGTTTGGGGCTAAATCCCCGAATTAATCTTTAAATACAAAATCATTCTATTAAGGGAGGAAAGTAAAATGAAAAAGTTTTTTGCTTGCTTGCTTGTTTTGGCTATGATTGTTTCAATTATACCAGTAAATTTCGCAAGTGCAGAGACCGGTGGATATTATGCCACAGGAAACTACAGGAACGTCTTCGTTGAGACTGGAAGGACTGACGCTCAGGTACAGGCTAAGATTGATACCATGTACAATCAGTTTTTCAAAGGGAATACGGACACTCAGAGGTTGTTTTATGAAGTAGGTAGTGACATGGCCTACATAAGAGATACCGGAAATGGTGACGTACGTTCAGAGGGTATGTCATACGGTATGATGATATGTGTTATGCTCGATAAAAAAACAGAGTTTGATAAGCTTTGGAAATGGGCTAGAACGTACATGTATCAAACTTCCGGGCAGTTTAAGGGATTTTTTGCATGGCAGTGCAACTATAGCGGCGGTATTATGGATTCTACTCCTGCATCAGACGGAGATGAATACTTTGCAATGTCACTCCTGTTTGCAGCACGCAGATGGGGCAACGGAACAGGTATATTCAACTACGAATCAGAAGCACAGACTATATTGGATGCAATGCTTCACCAGTCAGACGACGGTGTTGGATATAATTTAATAAATAAAAATACAAATCAAGTTGTTTTCTGCCCAAGTGCAGGAAACTATGATTTTACAGACCCGTCTTATCATCTCCCAGCATTCTATGAATTATGGGCATTATGGGGACCTGAAAGAGACAGGGCTACTTGGAGTAAAGTAGCTGCTACAAGCAGAGAATTCTTCAAAAAGTCTACTAATTCAACAACAGGACTGAACCCTGACTATGCAAATTTCGATGGTTCACCAAAAGAAGTTTCATGGAGTTCAGGTCATGGAGATTTCAGATTTGATGCATGGAGAGCTATTCAAAATTCTTGTGTAGACTATGCTTGGTGGCAAATAGACAGTTGGCCTTCAACTACTTTTGCACCTAAAATTCAGGCTTTCTTCAAAAACCAAGGGTTATCCTCTTACGGTAACCAGTATACAGTATCCGGTTCAAAGCTTAGCAGCGATCACTCTCCGGGATTGGTAGCTATGAATGCTGTAACTTCACTGGCACAAGATGCAACAACTGCTAAGCCTTTTGTTGATGAATTATGGAATACTGCTGTTCCATCAGGTCAATACCGTTATTACGATGGAATGCTCTACATGCTTGGAATGCTTCATGTAAGCGGAAACTTCAAGATCTGGGGTGCAGAAACTCCAGAACCTCCTGTAATACGCGGTGATATTAACAACGATACTGTTGTCGATTCTGTGGACTTTGCATTGTTGAAGTCTTATCTCCTTGGTAAGACAACTACATTGCCTAATTTGGAAGCAGCAGACACTAATGGTGATGGAACTGTTGATGCAATGGATTTTGCTGTACTAAAGCAATATCTTCTAGGCATAGTTAAAACTCTATAACACCTTAAAGTATTATTTGTGTACAGGGCAGACCCGTTACGGGTCTGCCCTGTAATTTTTGTTTGAAAACAGCTTATTTGACAGACTTGGTGTAGTAAATTAAACTAAAAATTAGATTTAGTTTAATTCACTACACCGAGGTAATATAATGGATGAAATTAAAATATTTGATGCAGAATTACGATTTATGAACATTATCTGGAACAATGAACCTATAAAAAGCACCGAGTTAGTCAGTATTGCGAGTGAGGAACTGGGGTGGAAAAAATCAACTACATATACAGTAATAAGAAGGCTTTGTGAGAGAGGTATAATAAAAAATAAAAATACAAAAATAGAATCACTGGTAAAGCGAGAGCAGGTAATGAGGTCTGAAACTCAGGAGCATTTAGAGAAGATTTATTCCGGCTCGCTGAAGTTGTTTTTCACAACTTTTTTAAAAAGAAGAAAATTAAGCAAGGATGAAGTAGATGAGCTAAGAAAAATAGTTGATGAAAACAGTTAGAAAAGATTTTTTTCATTGACATTTAACATTTTAGCATGACACACTTAATTATTATAAATCAAAGTAAAGGGCGGAGCTAAAATGTTGAATCTTCAGTTTATAAAACTGAATAATGGGTACAATATTTAGCACTTGCGGCTATGACAAAAAATCATAGGTGCAAGTGCTAAGACTTGTACCTATGTGATACTGTAATAGTAAGAATCACATTGGTAGATTTTATTAAAATTTACATGTGGTTCTTTTTTATATTCAGAAAGGGTGTGATAATATTTGGCATAAAGACAATGCCTGCATGAATACACAAGAATTATAATTGAATTTAATGGCGATGACGAAGAGAAGTAACGCAACTTATCGTTCTTAGTGAGTGGGAGATAGTGTGAACCCCATAAAGTGAATTTGCGTGAATAACACTTTAGCAGCTGCAATTTGAACATCGTACAAGTAATATTGTGTGATAAGTAGGAGAGCCGTAGGCTGTGCGAAAAACAGCAAGGTTTTTTGAACCGTAGAGTGACTGTTAGTCAGTAATTCAGGTGGTACCGCGGACATTATATGTTCGTCCTGGACTTTTAAGTTTTGGATGAGCATTTTTTTATGCTCAAATATTGATTATAAGGAGAAGACTTATGAACACATCAAACATATATCGAAACAGGACATTGGATAAAATCAGCGAAAGTGATGTTGGCTGGGGATTAAAAATAGCAGGATGGGTTGAGAATATCAGAGATCACGGAGGAGTTTCCTTTATAGATCTCAGAGATATGTACGGCGTAATGCAGGTTGTAATGCGAGACAAAAACCTTTTAATCGGAATTAACAAAGAAGATTGTATATGCATCGAGGGTAAAATTGAAATACGTGACGAAGAAACATATAACCCTAAAATCCCTACGGGAACAATTGAAATGGATGCGCAATCCGTTGAAATACTTGGCAAGGTATACAAACCGCTGCCTTTTGAAATAATGACTTCAAAGGAAATACGAGAAGATTTACGTCTTAAATACCGTTATCTTGATCTGCGTAATAAGAAGGTAAAAGATAATATAATTTTCAGATCGGAAGTTATCAGCTTTTTAAGACAAAAGATGACTGAAATGGGCTTTCTGGAAATCCAGACTCCTATTCTCTGTGCTTCATCACCTGAGGGTGCCAGAGATTATATAGTTCCATCACGTAAATATAAAGGAAAGTTCTATGCACTTCCACAGGCTCCCCAGCAATACAAGCAGCTTTTAATGGTATCCGGTTTTGACAAGTATTTTCAGATCGCGCCCTGCTTCCGTGACGAGGATGCCCGTGCCGACCGCTCGCCGGGCGAATTTTACCAGTTGGACTTTGAAATGAGTTTTGCGACACAGGAAGATGTATTCCGTGCAGGTGAAGAAGTGCTGACAGCTGCATTTAAAAAATTCGCCCCTGAAGGAAGTGTGGTAACAGAGGCACCATACCCGATAATAAGCTATAAGCAGGCAATGCTTGAATTCGGAACCGATAAACCGGATTTGAGGAATCCCCTAAGAATAGTAGATGTAACTGATTTCTTCCAGAGATGTACCTTTAAACCTTTCCATAACAAAACAGTTCGTGCTATCAAGGTACATGCTGACATGTCAAAGGGGTTTCATGAAAAATTATTGGAATTTGCTACTTCAATTGGAATGGGTGGCCTTGGTTATCTCGAAGTAAATGACGACATGACATATAAGGGGCCTATCGATAAATTTATTCCAGATGACATGAAGGGCGAGATTGCACAAATTGCAGGGCTAAATTCAGGAGATACAATATTTTTTATAGCAGATACAGAAGAACGAGCAGCACTTTTGGCAGGTCAGATTCGCACAGAACTTGGTATTCGTCTTGATATTTGTGAAAAAAATGCATACCGCTTCTGCTTTGTGAATGATTTCCCTATGTTTGAGTATGACAAAGAAGAAGAGAAGATTATATTTACACATAATCCGTTCTCAATGCCTCAAGGCGGACTGGAAGCACTTAACAGCAAAAATCCGTTGGAAATTTTGGCATACCAGTATGATATAGTTTGTAACGGCATTGAATTGTCCTCCGGTGCGGTTAGAAACCACAATTTAGATATAATGGTAAGAGCTTTTGAAATTGCAGGTTATACAGAAGAAGACCTTCAGCAGAAATTTGGTGCGTTGTACAATGCATTTCAGTATGGAGCTCCTCCTCATGCCGGAATGGCTCCTGGTGTTGACCGTATGATTATGTTGCTAAGAAACGAGGAAAACATCAGAGAGGTTATACCATTCCCATTGAACGGTAACGCTCAGGATATGATGTGCTGTGCTCCTAACGAAGTAACAGAAAAACAGCTTCGGGAAGTCCATATAAAAATCAGATAGTAGATTTTATATAATTAATATAAAGGTATAACATTAATAAATGGGTATTTCTTTTTACCCCATTTATTAATGTTATATATTTGATTTGGCTAATTTACTTTTAAAATAGAGCATATTATGTAGAGAAAAGCTTTAAGTGATGTATTACATTCACTTTTAAACCACATTCTGAAAGCACCCACAAGACCTGAGGTATAAAATTCAAGCACATATATGTTGGCAAAGTCTGTGGGACTGGATGAGTAGTTTGTTAGTATACTTTTAATGAGTTTCTGCAACTTTTTTTCAAAACCTGTATTGCTGCTGTCACTAAAAAATCTTTCGAGAAATTCCTGGTACTCTTCAAACAAAAAAACTACTTTATCAAGAAAAGTATCGTTAGCAGTATTTTTGGACTCATTAATCAGCATATGTAATTTATATTCAATATCAGACAATATTTTATTTTCAAGACAATCAAGAGCGTCATATATATCTTGAAAGTAATCATAAAAGGTAATTCTATTATATCCTGCTGTATCTGTAATCTTTTTAATCGTAATTTTTTCTATATCATGATTTCTATATAATTTCCAGAATGCATCCAATAAAATTCCTAGGGTAAATTGTCTACTTTTTGACACATTAATCATAGTTTACCTCAAAAACATACATTTGGTACTTTATTGTATGTTGAAAAAGCACGCAACTGTTTTATTCTATTTATATAACATATTATGAGGGATTTGTAAAATGGAAACAAAAAGGTATAAAAATGGAATATATGTAATTTTTGCTGTTTGTCTCCTTTGTGTGATATTTTTTTTAATGTTTATGGCAGAAAGTAACAGTGTTCCTGTAAGCGGCGGTTTAAGTTCCAAGGATTTATCCGTTAATGCTATAAAGTACCCGAAAACATTTTTTGATGATTCCAAAGTACATACTATTGATATTCAAGTTGATGACAGTACATGGAATAACATGATAAAAAATGCCCAGTATGAACAATATATTCCTTGTACGATGATTATAGATGGTGTAAGGATTAATGAAGTTGGGATAAGGCCAAAAGGAGATACATCTTTAAAACAGGTAATCGACATGAATTCCCAAAACTTCAGTTTTAAGGTTGAGTTTGATCACTATAAAAAACAGAACTTTGATGGACTTGATAAAATGATACTAAATAGCTGTTCCCAGGATACGACTTATATGAAGGATTATTTGGCACAGCATATGATGAACTATATGGGAATCGCTGCTCCGTTATCAAGCTATGTAAATATAACATTGAATGGAAAGGCTTTTGGCTTTTATCTGGCTATGGAAGCCGTAGAAAAATCCTTTTGTGTCAGAAATTACGGTGCCATTGATGGAAAGCTGTATAAGCCTGATGCACTTGAGTTACCAAAATATGATTATATAAAAATTATGGGCTACGAGACTGAAGATGGCCAATCCGCAGTTGAGTATTTGGCAAATGTTATGTCAGGCAAAGCCTATAAAGACCGTAACAGTAGCACAAGGGTTGACATGCTTGGGGATATGGCAAAAGTACTTATTGATTCAAATGAAATTAACACAGATGTTACAGGTTTGGCATATATTGATAATAATCCAAAGAGCTATAAAGCTATTTTGAATTCAGGAGTTTTTTCTGTAGACGCAAGTGACGAAATAAGACTTATTAATTCAATACAAAAGCTGAACCGTGGTGAAGATTTCGATAATACAGTGGATGTTGACTCTGTGATAAAGTACTTTGTAGTCCATAACTTTGTGGATAATTACGATGGGTATACAAGTATTTTTTCACATAACTATTATCTTAGTGAACGTGCTGGTAAATTGTCAATGATACCTTGGGATTATAACATGGCATTTGGTTCATTTGCAGTTGATCCCGGAAATTCATCTTCCAATCTGTTCGGTAATTATATAAAAACAACAGATGCCCGTTATGGTATGAGTTCTGCTAAAAGTATGGTTAATTATCCTATTAATACACCTGTATTTAAAGCTGATTTGGAAAAAAGACCGATGATAAACCAAATACTTAAAAAAAGTGAGTATTCAGATAAGTATCATCAGTGTTTTGAAAAATTTATAACTGACTATTTTAATAGCGGTTACTTTGACAGATTTTATGAATCCACTGTTGATATGATATCTCCATATATCAAAAATGATAAAAAGGGATTTTTTACATACAATCAGTTTGTGGAGGGGGTTAATGAACTAAATAAATTCTGCAAGCTCAGAGCAAAAAGTGTTCAGGGACAGTTAACCAATACTGTACCATCTACATTAAAAGCACAAAAAGAGCACCCTGAAGATTTGGTTGATACGAAGGGGCTGGATATGACTAAAACGATTACAATGTACTCCATATTAGGAATTTCCAACAAAGATATGGATGGGGTATTAAAAATTCTTATGAATTACCTACCGGAAGAATATAAAACGGATGGTAAAATTGATCTCAATAAATTTGAATCATCAGAGGATATTATATACCTAAAAAAAATCTTCGGAGTGTTGGGGCCAATCGCTTTTGAGGTCTCCAAAAGTGCTAAGGCATCTGACGATATTCAAATAAATACAGGATTATCAAAAGTTCTATTAATTGTGTCATTAATTGCAATAATCATATTTACCATATTGATAAGCAAGTATTCACGTGTAAAGTATAAAAAAAGAAGGGTAAGGAGGGGAAGTTTTGAAATTACGTCATGAATACAAGATATTTCTTAATTATTCAGACTATCTTACCGTTCGATCACGATTAAGAGCAGTAATACCGCATGATAATCACGTTGATGAAACAGGTGAATACAAAATAAGAAGTCTGTATTTTGACAACCTATACAACAAGGCATTATATGAAAAAATAAGTGGAGTTAGTATACGTGATAAATTCCGAATTCGTTGCTATAACGATAATTATGACTTCATAAAACTTGAAAAGAAAAGCAAAATAAACGGAATGTGCAGTAAGGTATCGGAAACGGTGACAAAAGATGAAGTAAGGCGGATAATCCAGGGTGATACAGAATGGATGCTTAATTCTGACAGGCAACTTGTTTCCGAGTTGTATGCAAAGATGAAAACCGAACAACTAAGACCTAAAGTGATTGTAGATTATAACCGTGAACCCTTTGTATACTCGGCAGGAAATGTGAGAATTACATTGGACAGGAATGTAAGGACAAGTATAAATAGTGTGGATATGCTTAATCCTGATGTTCCCACAGTTCTGGCAGAAGGTCAGACAATAATTTTAGAGGTCAAATATGATAATTACAAACCCACCATGATTTCAGATATAGTCATGGTTCAGGACAGGCTTATATCATCCTTTTCAAAATATGTAGCCTGCAGAAAATTTGGATAAACACATCTAGGGGGTAAAATAAATTGGACAGTATCTTAAATTCAAGTTTTATAAAGAATGCTACAGCAGTAAGCGGTTTTGATATGTTTCTGGGAATTATAGTTTCATTTCTAATAGGCTTTTTTATCTTTATGGTTTATAAAAAGACTTTTTCAGGAGTAATGTTTTCAGCAAATTTCGGGTTATCATTAATAGGTATGGCAATGATAACCTGCGCAGTTATACTGGCAGTTTCCAGTAATGTAGTACTTTCTCTCGGTATGCTCGGTACACTTTCCATAGTGAGATTCAGGACGGCACTTAAGGACCCCTTTGATATTGTCTTTTTATTCTGGGCAATTACATCAGGGATAATCGTTGGTGCCGGAATGATCCCACTTGCAGTTGTAACAAGTCTTTTGATGGGTATCGTAATGACTGTTTTTGTAAATAGAAAAAGCAGGACTACACCCTATATAATAGTAATAAATTGTGACAACTCAGATGTTGAAGACGGCGTTATGAACATAATCGAAGCAAAATCAGCAAAGTCGACTGTTAAAGGTAAGACAATATCCAAAACAGGTATGGAGCTTACAGTGGAAGTTCAGTTAAAAGATGGATATAGTAAATTTGTTAATGATATAATTGACATTGAGGGTGTTGTAAATGCCGTTATGGTTAGTTATAACGGAGAATACATGGGGTAATACACTATAACATGAAAGGGGATTCAATCATTGATAAACAATATTATGACTGAATCAAATATAAAAAACAAATATAATAAGATTTTTGTAAGTACTATATTTCTTCTGTTATTGGGTTTTGCATTTGCAGGTCTTATTCTATTAATTAAATCCGGTACAATAGATAATTTTGACAGTACCGTTTATGATTCTTTGAGAAGTCTTAAATCTCATACTACAAAACAATTTGTTAAGTTCTTGGGAACCATTGGTGATCCACAAGTAAACCTTTATTTGGGATTGGCAATAGCTGCACTTGGTATTGTAGTTTTTGCTAACAAGGAAGGGTATTCTAGGTATATTTCATATGCTTCCGCAATACTCATTGTATCTTTTTTAAACCCACTTCTAAAGGACGTTTTCCAACGGCCGCACCCGGATGTGGAAGTGGACAAATTTTCCTTTCCAAGCAGTCATGCTGCAATGTCGTTTATGTTTTATCTTGTGCTTTATCTTGTAATTTATAAACGTATTAAGATAAAAGCAGGTAGAATTGCACTTGCGGTATTCTGTATAATAATGCCACTGCTTATCGGCTCCAGCCGTGTTTATCTTCAAAACCATTATGCAAGCGATATTATTGGGGGATATCTGGAGGCTGGAATAATATTTACAATTGCAATACTGGTAAACAATATATTTGAACGTCTTTTAGCAAAAAAATAATTTTAGTAAATTTAAAAATTCTTCTTTATGATGAAATCGTAGAGAAGAATTTTTTTATGTACAATATTACATAAATATGAACTTTTTCTTAATATTTAACGTCAAAATTGATAATAATTACTAGTGTGTTATAATTGTTTAAAGAAAAAATAGGAAAAAGATGCTATATTATACTCGGCTGAAAGCGAGGAGAAATACTAAATGTCAAAGAAATTATTATCAATAGTCGTACCGGTTTATAATGAACAGGAAGTAATAAATGAAACCTTTAAAAGGCTTTCCGGAGTGTTTGAAAATTATTATATGGATGTTGAGTACATTTTTATAAATGATGGAAGTAAAGACAATACATATTTAAAACTCAGGGAAATTGCTTTGGCAAATTCATGTGAACGGGTTATAAATTTTGCATGAAATTTCGGACATCAGATAGCTATTACAGCAGGAATGGACTATGCAAAGGGTGATGCTGTAGTAATAATAGATGCAGACCTACAGGACCCCCCTGAAGTTATTCTCCAAATGGTTGAGCAATGGGAACAGGGCTATGAAGTTGTATATGGAAAGAGGCTTCAAAGAGAAGGGGAAACCTTCTTTAAAAAGTTTACTGCCAAAATGTTCTACCGTTTCCTTGACAGTATGACGGACGTCAAACTACCTGTTGATGTAGGAGATTTCCGACTTATTGACAGAAAAGTATGTGATGCCATGAAATGTCTGCCGGAGCGTTCAAGATACGTAAGAGGCTTGGTGAGCTGGGTAGGCTTCAAGCAGACAAGCGTAGAGTACAGACGTGAAAAGAGATTTGCAGGTGAAACGAAGTATCCCCTTAAAAAGATGCTCAAGTTGGCAGGGGATGGAATATTTTCCTTTTCATATAAGCCTTTGAAGCTTGCTACTTTTGCAGGAATGCTTGTTTCAGCAATAAGCTTTATATATCTGATTGTTGTTTTAGTACAGAGATTTGTAAAAAACGATATTGCCTCAGGCTGGGCTTCATCAATGGCGGTATCACTCTTCTTTAACGGAGTGATGCTTATAGTTATTGGTATTATGGGAGAATATGTCGGTAGGATATACGAAGAGGTAAAAGCCCGTCCATTATATATTGTAGGAGAGTTATTAGGATTTCAGGATGGGGCTGAGAGGAAAAACGACATTAAATGAGTTCAAGAAACAGAGATGCATTAAACAAGACAATAATAATTCTACTGACAGCATTTACAGCATATTTACTGTATCTTAACTTTTTGTACTCTGCATATAATAATGCGTTTATATTTGCACTGTTGGTAGTCCCGGTGGTACTGATTGTTTACCTGATTTCCTACAAGATAAATTTATCTCCGTTGGCATTTTTTACGGTAATATTTCTACTGGCATTTATGGCTAAAGGTTTAGTGGCAATTACGTCTGATACAGTACCTATATCTGATTTTAGCACATTTTATAATTGTGCCATAAAACTGAATAACGGAGACAAATCCTTTGGACATGGATTTTATTTTACATCATTTGCATATCAGACGGGTCCGGTTATATACTATGCCATGATTATGAAGTTATTCGGTGCGGGACTTCTGCCTTTGAAGCTTGTAAATTGCTTTTTCATGGCAGGGTCCAATTCTCTTATTTATCTTATTGCCAGAAAAATATCAAATGACTATACAGCAAGGTTTGTCTCTTTATTGTATCTCTTATATCCTGCACCTTATTTTCTGACTCCGGTACTTACAAACCAGCATTTTGCTGCATGTATGTTTATGTTTTCTATCTACCTGCTCCTTGAAACCCGTATAAATTTTGCAATGAGAAGCATGGCGGCAGGTATATTTCTTTCTTTTGGTAACGCAGTCAGACCCCTTGGTGTGGTTATACTCGGTGGTGTTGTGATTTGGGCAGTTACACAATCCATCAGAGAAAAAAAGCTTGTACGTATTGGTGCCACAGTGGTTATGATTGTAGCCTACTTCCTTATGAGTTTTACTTTTACAACGATAATAAAAAAGGCGGACATAAACCCCGAAGGCTTAAGTAATAACTATCCTTTGTGGAAATTTGTTGTGGGTTTCAATTACCAAACTAAGGGAACATTTTCTTATCCTGACCAGAACGAAATATTCTATATACAGGATTTTAAACAGAGAAATGAAGTATCCAAAAAGGTAATAAAAGAACGTATATCCATAAGCCCCGGGAAAATGTTTGATTTGATTAATACAAAACAGAAGATTATGTGGAGTTACTTTGATACCATGAAGTGGGGCTTTTATGATAAGGTGAACAATCATCTTGTGGCTTCGGAAAGTCTGAAAAAATACGAACTCCCTATTCTGAAAATAGAAAAAATGTATTACATCCTTGTATTTATACTAATGTTAGCAGGGTTATGTTTAACTCTTACACAGAAAAAAACGGGTACAGGTGTTGTGTTGATAGCTTCAATAATCTCATGTTATTTTGCAGCTCACGCTTTGATTGAAATACAGGTCAGGTACAGGTACTTTGCCATAATGCTTGTGTTTGTGCTTGCGGCCAAGGGTAGTGAGCTTTTGATGAAAGGTTTTTATGAATGCAGAAAAAAATACAAACTGTCCGACTGACAAAAAGGACAATTCATTATATAATATAAAAAAGTAATATCATTAATGAGTAAATACTATACCGGAAATGGAGATATAATTCATGCAACAGTACCTTGATTTATGTAAACATATACTAAATAACGGTATTAAAAAAGAAGACAGAACAGGAACGGGAACAATAAGCACTTTTGGATACCAGATGAGGTTTGACCTTCAAAAGGGATTTCCTTTATTAACAACTAAAAAGCTTCATTTAAAGTCAATAATGCATGAACTGCTCTGGTTTATAAGTGGAGAAACAAATATAAAGTATTTAAAGGAAAACGGAGTTTCCATATGGGATGAGTGGGCGGACGAAAATGGCAACCTTGGCCCCGTCTACGGACATCAATGGAGGTCTTGGAGTACACCCGATGGAAGAAACATTGACCAGCTCAAGGAAGTTATTGAACAGATAAAAAATAATCCGGATTCCAGAAGACTCATAGTAAGCTCATGGAATGTGGCAGATATAGACAAGATGGCTTTGCCTCCATGTCACTGCTTCTATCAGTTCTATGTGGCAAACGGAACCTTATCATGTATGCTATACCAGAGAAGTGCTGACGTATTTATAGGTGTGCCTTTTAATATAGCGTCATATGCATTATTTACAATGATGATAGCTCAAAGCTGCGGCCTTAAAGTTGGCGAGTTTGTCCATACTCTGGGGGATGCACACATTTATCTCAATCACGTTGAACAGGTAAACCTACAATTGAGCCGTGATCCGAGGCCTTTGCCAAAAATGAATATTAACCCGGACGTAAAGGATTTATTTGAATTTAAATACAGTGATTTTACATTAACAGATTATGATCCTCACCCACATATAAAAGGAGCGGTGGCTGTATGATTTCAATGATATGGGCTATGGGCCAGAACAATGCCCTTGGTTGCAAGAACAGAATGCCTTGGTACATACCGGCTGATTTTGCATATTTCAAAAAAATTACTATGGGAAAAACGGTCATTATGGGGAGAAAGACCTTTGAATCTCTCGGTAAACCCTTAGCAGGCCGAAAAAACATAGTAATTACACGGGACACAGGCTATAGCCCTGAGGGCTGTATCGCGGTTAATTCAATACAAAAAGCCATGGATTATACAGGAGAACAGGAAGTCTTTATAATTGGAGGAGCGGAAATATACAAAGAATTTCTTCCTGTTGCAGACAGACTGTATCTGACTCTGATAGAAAAAGAGTTTGAAGCAGATGCTTTTTTCCCGGAAATCGATTATAGTCTATGGAAACAGGTATCCTGTGAGATTGGCATCAAGGATGAAAAAAATCCATATGAATATAAATGGCTGATATATGAAAGAATAAAACAATAGGGGAAATAAGGATGTATAAAAATGTTGACAGAGTGAAGATATTTTGTTATCATATTTATGCAAAACAAGAAGAAGTTTTTCCACTTCTCACCCGAGCGGACAATGATTTGCCGGGTCAATATCGGTTTTAAGCATATTTATATGTAATAGCTGAGATTTGAGATTATTAGTGGATACTTGCTTCTATCCACTTTTTTTATTGTTTAAATATTATATGGACTTGAAGAGAATCTTCTTGCCTATTAAATACGGAGGTGTCAGTTATTAGCAAAAATGAATTAATGATCAATGAGGATATAAGGGATAAAGAAGTCAGACTTATCGATGCTGATGGTACTATGCTTGGTATATTAGCAATTAAGGAAGCCCAGAAACTTGCCAATTCAAAAAATCTTGACCTGGTAAAGATCGCTCCACAGGGAGTACCGCCTGTCTGTAAGATAATGGACTACGGTAAATATATGTTCGAGCTTGCCAAGAAAGAGAAAGAAGCAAGGAAAAATCAGAAGATCATAAGTATGAAGGAAGTTAGAGTTTCCCCTTCTATAGAAGACCATGATTTTGAATTCAAAGTTAAGAATGCATATAAGTTCTTAAAGGATGGAGATAAGGTCAAGGTTTCCGTTAAATTTAGGGGGAGAGAAATGCATTACACCTCAATAGGCAACGAAATTCTAGGCAAGTTTGAAGAAGCAGTAAAAGATGTTGGAACAGTTGAGAAAAGACCAAAACTTGAAGGCAAAAGTATGATAATGATACTTAAT
>JAEYNY010000138.1 GCA_023412275.1 Bacillota bacterium | reverse complement strand
CCGGGCAGCAGCATATATCTGTATAGGAACCTCACCTAACGAATATTTAATTAACAAAGTAATTATATACCTCTATTGTTCTTTTTTCAATATCTATAGATAATTAAATTTTTTAGAATTTTTTCTCGAATTCTACAGTTGGTTAAGGAGATTTGCCATTTCTATTGCTGTCACGGCTGCATCATACCCTTTGTTCCCTGCTTTTGTGCCCGCACGTTCAATGGCCTGCTCAATTGTATCGGTAGTAAGGACTCCGAAAATAACCGGTACACCTGTGTCAAGTGATATTTTGGCTATCCCTTTTGACACTTCGCCTGCCACGTAGTCAAAGTGTGGTGTAGAGCCTCTGATAACTGCACCCACGCAAATTACCGCTGCATATTTACCTGAGTTTGCCATTTTCTGTGCTGCAATAGGTATCTCAAAAGCACCCGGAACCCACGATACAGTGATATCCGATTCATCAGCCCCATGCCTTACCAAGCCGTCTATTGCCCCGGACAAAAGCTTGCTGCTTATAAACTCATTAAATCGCCCTACAACAATTCCAAACTTCAAACCACTTGCAATAAGCTTACCTTCATTTATTTTAATCGACATTTTTATTTTCCTCCTGATGTGCTGTTGTATTTTTCTGACTTGCATTATTGTTTAGGCCTTCAAATAAGTGGCCCATTTTTTCTTTTTTAGTTCTAAGATAAAATTCATTCTTTTCATTTTCTTTTATTTGAATAGGCTCTCGTCCGACTACCTCCAGACCATAACCATTTAGCCCAACCAATTTTTTAGGGTTGTTAGTCAGCAGCTTTATTTTCTTTATTCCTAAGTCGTACAGGATTTGGGCACCTATTCCATACTCTCTTAAATCTGCCGGAAAGCCCAGTTTTATATTTGCTTCAACAGTATCCATACCTTGGTCCTGTAGCTCGTATGCACGTATTTTATTTATCAGACCGATACCCCTTCCCTCCTGACGCATATAAAGCAAAACTCCTTTTCCTTCATGGTTAATTCTGCTCAATGCGGCTTCAAGCTGTTCTCCGCAGTCGCACCTTTGGGAATGAAAAGCATCGCCTGTGAGACATTCGGAATGTACTCTTACCAGAACGGGGTCTGTTGAGCCTGCTACATCTCCCTTAACAAGTGCTACATGGTGTTCTCCATTAGTAGTATTCTCAAAACCAATTATTTTAAATTCTCCATAAGCAGTAGGCATTTTTGCTTCAGCAGCTCTTTTAATCAACTTTTCATTTTTTCTACGATACTCAATGAGACCTGCTACTGTTATTATCTTTAAACCGTGCTTTTGGGAGAATTCCAGTAATTGCGGAACCCTCGCCATCCTTCCGTCATCATTCATTATTTCACATATTACACCGGCGGGATGCAGTCCGGCCATTCGGGCCAAATCAACTGCAGCTTCGGTATGTCCGGCGCGTTTTAGAACTCCACCCTCCCTTGCTGTAAGGGGAAATACATGCCCCGGCTTTTTAAAGTCTCCCGGACGTGCATTCTTATTTGTAAGTTCAGTTATTGTATGTGCTCTTTCAAAGGCCGAAATGCCTGTTGTGGAATCCTTGTGGTCCACAGTTATGGTAAATGCAGTACCGAGACGTTCCTCATTGTGACTTACCATAGGGAAAAGCTCCAGTTCTTGTGCTCTGCCTTCTGTCAGTGGAACGCATATCATGCCCTTGCCATAGGTAGCCATGAAATTTATACTTTCCGGAGTAGCCTTTTCTGCAGCCATAAGGAGGTCACCCTCGTTTTCTCTGTCTTCATCATCTACCACTACAATTATTTTGCCTTGGCGGATATCCTCTATTGCTTCTTCTATTGGACTAAAATTCAAGAAACTCACTCCCTCTTTTATTTTATATTACATAAATCCGTGTTCCCTAAGAAATTCAGCTGACAAATCCTTTTTGGAAGGTTCTGACTCCAAGGTTTCGCCTTTTAACATCTTTTCTACGTACTTCCCTATAATGTCACATTCTATATTTACCCTGTCGCCAATACTTTTAGTGCCAAGTATGGTGAATCCTCGGGTCAGCGGTATAAGGGAAACCGTGAAGGTATTTGAAGTCAGCTCTGCTATGGTAAGGCTTGTACCATCTAGCGCCACCGAACCTTTTTGAACAATATATTTCATAATTTGTTCAGGTGCAGTAATTGTAATAAGAACTGCATTGTCCTCTTTCTTTAACCCGGTAATACTCCCTGTTCCATCAATATGACCGCTGACTATATGACCTCCCAGTCTGTCGGTAAGTCTTAATGCCCTCTCCAGATTTACTTTTCCACCGGGTTTCAGCTTTTCAAGTCCTGTTTTCCTCATGGTTTCCGGCATTACATCTGCCGTAAACCAGTTTTCTCCTAATTCAGTAACAGTAAGGCATATGCCATTTACAGCTATGCTATCCCCTTTAACAGTGCCTTCAATTACAGTCGTACATTCTATGGAAAGTTTAATTGAGCTGCTACCATATACAATGTTTTTTACACTTCCCATTTCCTCAACAATTCCCGTAAACACGCTTGTCACCTCCCAAATCGCTATTTGTCTGCAATATATCCCTCAATAAGTACATCTCTGTCAAACCTTTCAACTCTGATATCCGACAGAGCTATTGCATCCTTCATTTTTTCTATTCCATTCCCTCCCACAGGTGTTACAGCCGAACTTCCGCCTATTATTCTTGGTGAAATAAAGGTCATTACCTTATTCACTATGCCCGCCTCAATTGCCGAAAAATTAAGGGTACCCCCTCCTTCCAAAAGAACACTGTCAATTTCAAGCTTGTACAATTCCTCCATAAGCTCCCTCAGATTTACCTTTCCATTTTTGGGGTCTGTTTTTATTATCCTAACTCCTCGGGATAAAAGCTGGGTTTCCTTGTCTTTATTGATTTTATCTGTAGTTGCAAGTATAAGTCCTGCCTTTGAATCACACTCTATAACTCTACTGTCCATTGGAATCCTTCCACTACTGTCAACTACGATACGGACAGGATCAATACCTTCTCCATAAGACGGTCTTGCAGTCAATGAGGGATTATCATTTATTATTGTGTTTACCCCTACCATAATTGACGATACTCTGTTACGTATTGTATGGACATAATCTCTTGAAAGTTCACCGCTTATCCATTTGGAGTCTCCTGTAACCGATGCAATTTTACCATCTAATGTCATTGCCGTTTTCATAATTACAAATGGAAGCCGTTTTGTTATATAGTGTATAAATATTTCATTGAGTTTTTTTGCCTCTTCCTCAAGCACTCCTACTATGACATTAATATTGGCATCTTTTAGTATTTGTATGCCCTTACCTGATACCTTGGGGTTTGGGTCCACCATGGCTACAACTACTTCCTTGATTCCGGACTCTACAATGGCTTTTGCACACGGAGGCGTCCTACCGTAATGTGAACACGGCTCAAGATTTACATAAATAGTCGCCCCTGAAATATCAGTTGTAGCATTTTTAAAAGCACAAACTTCGGCGTGGGCACACCCTAAGGCTTCATGGAAACCTTCAGAAATTATTTCGCCATCCTTTACTATAACAGCTCCCACCAAGGGATTGGGGTTTGTTCTCCCCCACCCTCCTTTTGCAATTTCCAATGCTCTTTTCATATAAAACTCATGTATGTTCATTTTGTTCTCCTTGCTTTTATTTCCTTAAAATACAAAAATCCCCAGAGGTAGACAACCTCCGGGGACAAAATAGCAAAATTAAATACACTATCTTTCATCCAGACTGTACTGTCGGCTCCGGAGTTTGACCGGATCTGCTTTCGCTCGCGGGCTTATAGCTTGTGCTATCTACCGCCGGTAAGGA
>JAEYNY010000124.1 GCA_023412275.1 Bacillota bacterium | reverse complement strand
CCAAGAATACTTGATTTTAAGGCATTCAGGGAAATTGCAGATGAAGTTGGCGCAATTCTTATGGTTGATATGGCTCACATCGCAGGTCTTGTTGCAGCCGGATTACATCCAAGTCCTGTACCATACGCTGACGTGGTAACAACTACAACACACAAGACGTTAAGAGGTCCAAGAGGCGGTATGATTCTTTGCAAGCAGGAATATGCAAAGAAAATTGACAGTGCTGTATTCCCGGGAAATCAGGGTGGCCCATTGATGCACGTTATTGCTGCTAAGGCAGTTAGCTTCAAGGAAGCACTTACTGACGAATTCAAAACATACCAACAGAACATTGTTAAAAACGCAAAAGCTTTGGCTAATGCACTTATGGAAAAAGGTTTCAAACTGGTTTCAGACGGTACAGACAATCACCTTATGCTTGTTAACCTGACTAATATGAATATTACAGGTAAGGAAGCTCAGCACAGATTGGATGAAGTATGCATAACATGTAACAAAAACGGTATTCCTTTTGATACTCAGAGTCCATTTATCACTAGTGGTATAAGACTTGGTACCCCGGCTGTAACAAGCAGAGGAATGAATGAAGAAGATATGAAAGAAATTGCAGACTTAATTTATCTCACAATTACAGATTTTGATAATTCAAAATCCAATGTAACAAAGAGAGCTGAAATTCTTTGCAATAAATATCCTCTTTATAAATAATATCAGTTATTAGTAAAGCCTATATCGGTCACAAGCCGATATAGGCTTTTTGTTTGCTCCACACTATTTACTGCATGCCTTAAAATTGATATTAATTATCATTAATAATTAATAATTATTCTCAACTAATTAATAAAATTAAGTATAGGCTTAAAAATATTAATATTTATTAAATAAATTTATTGACACTTTTAATGCCAATATAATACAATGTATTATATTGAATTAAATAAACTGTATTTTAGAGCAGGCGATGCAACTGAAGATACTGCAGTAAGTTGTGTGGGGCTGGGCCGAAAACGGCAGCAGGTTATAAACCTGTGGGACTAAGTATTTTTAGTCTCACAGGTTTTTTAATGCCAATGTACTTTTTATTTTAATAATTTAAGGAGGAAGTATGCCAAAGTTTTTTGGTTTTAAAGGTGACTATTCAGGACTTACTGACAATCAAGCTAGGGAAAACCAAACAAAATATGGTATGAATGAACTTAGTCCCGAGAAAAAGAAGAACCTTTTTATAAGAATTCTGGGTGTTTTTAAAGAGCCCATGTTTTTACTTCTATTTTGTACTGCAATTATATACTTTTTTCTAGGAGAAGCACGAGACGGTGTTATAATGTTATGCTTTGTTACATTTATGACAGGGATAAGCTTTATTCAGGAATGGAGAACGGATAAAACTCTTGAGGCACTAAAAGAATTAGCCTCTCCAAGGATACGAGTAATCAGGGACAGTCGTTTGATAAGTATTGAAAGCAGAGAAATAACCATTGATGATTTAATGATATTGGAGGAGGGCGAAAAAATTCCAGCCGATGCCAGAATCATTGAGATGTTTGACTTTGGAGTTGACGAATCTTCACTGACAGGTGAATCAGATATTGTATGGAAAAAAGTATGTTGCGTTGGCAGTGAAGACAATGAAAAAAGTGAAGATTTCTGGAGAAAAGATGTTTGTTATGCAGGGACAACGGTAATACAAGGTAGTGCTATTGCCAAAGTGTTTTCAATAGGCAAGGAAACACAATACGGTAAAATTGGAACAGACATTCTTGGTGTGCCAGAACGACCAACACCTCTTGAAAAGCAAACCAGAAACCTTGTGAAAATTTGTGCTTTGATAGGATTGTGCTTTTTTATCTTGGTTTCGGTAATTACACTTATTCATACTGGGAGTATAGTTGACAGTATTCTTTCCGGTATTACTTTGGCTATGGCAATGATACCTGAGGAATTTCCGGTTGTTCTTACTGTATTTTTGGCCATGGGTGCCTGGAGACTTGCTAAGAAAAATTCACTTGTAAGGAAAATGCCTTCTGTTGAAACCTTGGGGTCAGTTTCTGTATTATGCGTAGATAAAACCGGAACACTAACCAAAAATCAAATGAGTGTAAAGGAGGCATGCCCATATAAAGGTTTTGACGATTATGAATTAGGGTATTGGGCAGCGTTAGCATGTGAGACCGAACCTTATGATCCAATGGAAAAGGCATTATTAAAGTACATTGAGAGTCATGGCGCTAATAAAGAGGATATCTTTAAAAATTCGTTACTTTATGAATATTCATTTAGTTCAGATACTAAAATGATGGGGCATGTATGGAGCATAGAAAACTCTGCAACATTAGCCGCCAAGGGAAGTCCCGAAAGCATATTACCCTTATGTTGTCTTACCGAAGAAGAGATGAACAATGTTGCTAAACAACAAACAATGTTGGCATCCAAGGGATATAGAGTTATTGCAGTTGCAAGAAGTATAGATATGAAAGAATATCCTGATACATTAAAGGAATGTGAGTTAGATTTTGTTGGTCTTATAGGTTTACAAGACCCTCCAAGAGATAGGGTGATGGAGGCGATCGATGTTTGTAAGTCGGCTGGATTAAGAGTAATTATGATCACAGGTGACAACGGAACTACAGCTCAAGCCATTGCACGTGAAATAGGAATTCCACACAGCAACAACGTTATAACCGGGCCGGAACTTGAAATAATGCCGGATGAGGTATTACTGGAAAAAGTTAAGAATACCAATATATTTGCCAGAGTTATGCCAAGGCACAAGATGAGGATTGTAAAGGCCTTGCGTGATATCGGGGAAATCGTTGCAATGACAGGTGATGGTGTAAATGACGCTCCTGCCTTAAAGTATGCAGATATAGGAATAGCCATGGGTAAAAGGGGAACAGGGGTTGCAAAGGAAGCTTCGGATATGATCCTACTTGATGATAATTTTACTACCATTGTCGAATCGGTAGGGGATGGCAGAAGAATTTACGATAACATCCGAAAAGCAATTGGATACATCCTTGTAATACATATCCCGATAGCCTTAATAGCACTTTTGGCACCACTACTTCACATGCCTTTGGTTTTATTACCTGTAAATGTTGTTTTGCTGGAACTAATTATTGATCCAACATGTTCTATTGTTTTTGAAAGATTACCGGCAGAAAAGAACATTATGCATAGGAAACCACGGTCCAGTAACGAGTCACTTATAACCGGGTCACTTGTATTAAAATCTATCTTCCAGGGACTTATGATTTTTGCTGCTGCTTTCGGATCGTATACTTACTTCTTTAAAAGCGGTGCAGGTGAGTCTGAAGCCAGAACTTTTGCCATGTTGGTACTGGGTTTATCCAATTTATTGCTAGTGTATATAAATCAATCTGATACAGAGTTTGCTTTCAGAAATATGGTTAATCTTAAGGATAAGGTTGTCATAACTGTTAATTCTATAATAATTGCAGTACTGATTCTCATAACCTATGTACCGGCCGTAAATGGAATTGTACAAACCGCGCCACTTAATGCAAAAAATTTCTTGTTGGCTATTGCTATTTCAATTTTGGCTACAATGTGGTGGGAAATTGTAAAACTACTTAAGTGGAGAAAAATTCAGTAATTTTAATTTAAATCTATATTTGAATACATCAATTTATACCTTGCCCGGTATTCCTTGGGGGTTATACCGGTAATCTTCTTGAATTGCCTTGAAAAATAGTTGCTGTCTGAAAAGCCGCTTTCCAGTGCTATATCAGCAATGCATAAATTACTGTTTTTAAGCAGGGAGCAGGCATGATTAACCCTCAGGTGCAGAATATAATCAAAAGGAGTAGTTCCATAATTCTCCTTAAATATTCTGTTAAAATGCCTTACAGACATATGTGCTTCATCTGCTAACTTTTCAAGTTTTATCGGGTTAAGGTAATTATCTTCTAAAAATAATACAGCTTTTGCTAGATGTATAAATGTATCGTGCAAGAGTTTATTTTCAATAATATATTGTCTTGATAAGTATACAACCATTTCCATAAAACGAGCGTAGATCATGGTTTGATAGCCCTGATCTTTTCTTTTATATTCTTCGTTAATACGAGCTCCAAGTTCTGCTACATATTCCAGACTGGAAATAGAGAGTGACAGGGTGTTACTGAAACTGTACTTTTTTCTGAAAAAAGGCTCTAAGACAAAAAGCGCCTGATAACCGGGAGATTTCTTTATATCATTACAGATTTCGTTGAGCCGTTCTGGTTTGTACATTATATTTATTATTTTAAAGTTATGTGGATCTTTGTACCCGTGGGATATTTCCATATTAAAAACAAAAACATCACCTTTTTTTATAAAAAATTCTTCTGAATTGACAATATGAGTGGCGGTTCCGTTTAAAACTATCACAAGTTCAAAAAAATCGTGGTGGAAATGCTCTGGCATAGCATCGTCATGGAATCCATACTGAATAAAAAAAGGAAAGCCGGGGTCTTGCGTAAAATAATGAAGATACATATACTCCATTTATTTCATCTCCTTGTCTAAATAATGCTATTTTTAGACTAGAAAGTCAAGGAATATTGTATATATTTGTTATATATTTAAATAAAAGTTAATCTGACTCTTGCCAATTATATTATACATATCATAACAGAAATCTAATTATCTTCCCAAGTTTAAAATTGGTTCTAAAGTTCAACTGATATGCTTTTAGCATTATTAATAGAAAAGGGGGTGGCTTACTAATTCTTCCGGCATATTGGTAGAACTAGATAATATATAGGAGGAAAAGTATGAAACAAAAAAAATTACTTGCTTTATTTTTATGTGTTGCAATAATATGTACATCATTGATTACATCAATGA